>JAZQVK010000038.1:0-8405 GCA_045631765.1 Eubacteriales bacterium | reverse complement strand
GTGTACACGTAATCCGACCGCTCAAACATCTCTAAATATTTGTATTCATAGGTGTAGCTGCCGTTTTCCAGCTCGTCAAGCGCTCGCTTAGCTAGCGCCTCGGCACGGCGCACGTTGGCCACCAGATCGGCAAAGGCTGTTTTGTCTACCGCCTCGATCTTTTCTACGATGCCGTCAAAATAACCGGTGCGGTAGCCGTAATTCCATTGCTCGCCATCGGTGTACAGATAATACTTAGCGTCCTCGGGGAAGAGATAGAAGCCGGGCACTGTTTCGCCGTTTTCATCGGTGTAGGAATTGACGTAGTAGGTGTTCCAGGCACAGACGAAGTGTAGATAGTTGTACATGCTGTACATATCGCTCACCACGTCTGCCTCGGCGATCTTTTGCCACAGGGCCATCTTGCCGGAAAGCTCCTCGGCGCGGATAACGGTATAGGTGGCATCCACGAGCTTGCAGGTAAATTCATAGCCGTACATATCGGTAAACGGCTCGTCCTCGCTGTCAGCAACGACCAGGGTACCCACCACCCGAATGGCCTGATTGGTGTAGGCAAAGCTGTCACCGCTTTTGGGGTACACCTCCATGGTATTAGAAAGCTGGCTGGTGTTTGGCACGCAGAACGGGCAGCTTTGGTAGGGCAGGTTCATTAAAAACATAAACGAGCCGTCTACGGGTGAGGAGGTAGCCATGTAGCCGCTGATGGTAACGGTCTGGCCGTTCAGCGTTTTCAAATAATCATAGCTGGCAGCCGACTTGAAGCTGAGCTTGGTCGCGTTTGCCTCGTCTATGCCTCCGCTATCACAGCCGACAAGGGAAAAGAGAAGCAGGCAGCCAAGCAGCACAGCCAAAAAGCGTTTTACGTTATTCATGAATGCTGTCCTTTCTTGCCATAAAATAGGTCCAAATCATCGTGGGCAGCACGCTGATGAGGAACACGCCCAGCAAGATCAGAAGCTCAGCTGGGTAGACCTTGCCCATGTTCAGCACCACACCCATCGAGGAAACGTAATCGTTCATCAGCAGCAGGCAGGCGCGTGAAACGCCAAAGGCCAGCAGGGTAGAGAGTAGACCGATCATGCCGTTTTGCAGAATGTAAAGCAGGTTGATCCTCTTCATGCTGATGCCGATCAGCCGCATCAGCGAGATCTCCTTGGCCGAATGATACATGTTCAGCAGCGTGATGATGGAAATGATCATGATGTTCATCACTAAGATCACGGCACAAAGCACGAATACGATATATTTGGTGTTGTCGGCATCGTTCAGCACGTCACGCACCACGGCCATCGGTTCAATGGCCTGTAGGGTGTGGCTCTTTCCCTCTTCGGTGATGATCTTGCCGTGGTATTCGTTTGCCAGCTGCATGGCAAGGCCGGGGTTTTTCGTATTGACCAGCACCGCGCAAACGGTTTTGTGTGCGTGGTCATGCTCCTCCTCATGCTCCTCGCCACCGTGGTCATGCATCTCCCACAGGGTGTGTAGCTGGGTGAACACGATATTATCGAACGAGGAATGGCTCTCTTGCAGAATGCCAACCACCGTCAGCCCCTGGGTGTGGGTCTCGCTGCTGCCGGCTGAATGGTTGGTGTAGATTACGTCGCCCACCTGCAGGCCGTTGTATTTGGCCACGTTGGCACCAACAACCGCTTGCATGCTCTCATTGTCGGCAAGCATTTTGCCGGCCGTGACCGTCTTGGCTTTCAAAAAGGCAGAGGTTGTACCCACTACGCCGTAGCCGTTATAGTTATCGGCCATGGCAAAGGGGATCACCTGGCTCACACGCTGGTCCCGCTGTAGATCGCCCACCACCTCGTAGGGGATGGTGCCAACCGGCTCCTCGGCAAAATACATGGTGTTCATAGCCAGCTGCGTGCTGCTGCCGGCCGGCCCCACGATCAGGGAATAGTAGCCGGCGTTATCGGTAATGCCATCGTCTACCTGCTGCGCCACGTTAAAGGCCAGCACGCCAATACCGGCTGAGATCACGATCGAGAGCACGATCAGAATGATCTGCACCCGCTTGATTGCCATGTTTTTCAGAGCAAACGTCAACATATCAAGCACCCTCCTGTTCGGAAACGGTGTCGCGCATGCCGCTCGTCATCTCGTTCATATCCATGATTTCGTCAAAATATTTCGCCAGGCGGTCGTCGTGGGTCACCGCGATCAGCGTTTTACCGCGCGAGACCTCGCACAGCTCGCGCATCACCTGCTCGCCAATGGCAAAATTCAAGTTGCCTGTCGGCTCGTCTGCCAGAATGATATCCGGCCGCTTGACCAGGGCACGGGCTATGGCCACGCGCTGCTTCTGGCCGCCGGAAAGATGCTTGACCCGGGCGTTTTTCTTTTCGTAGATGCCCAGCCGCTGCAGCATCTCGTCCATACCGGAAATATCTACCCCCTCCAGGCGCAGAATGGCGATGTTGTCGGCCACGGTCATTTCGTTGATCAGCTTAAAATCCTGAAAGATATAGCCGATCCTTTCAATTCTGAATTTATCCTTTTCCTTTTGCGTGGCGGCGCTCATGTCGCGGCCGTCAATGGTAATGCTGCCCTTGGTGGGCGAAAGAATACCGGCGATCATATTCAGCAGGGTGGATTTGCCGCAGCCCGATGCACCAAGAAGCATATAGGAGCGGCCACGCTCGAAGGTCATATCGCGGTAATCAATCTCTGTCTCGTTTTGAAATTTTTTGGTGATTCCTTTGATTTCTATCATTTTCTATTTCCTTTCTGAAAAAACGGCGCAACAAAAGACGGGCGGCGTTCCCGACCGTCTTGGTAGAGGGCTATTTAATCAGAAAGCTTGACCTTTAGGGTGACGGGGGTGTAAAACAGCCTTCCCCTGGCGCGGGTACGCACAAAGGCGCGCACGGCCGCGCGGTCAAGGGAAAGGGCAAGAACGCAGAAAAACAGCACCCAAAGAAGCAGGGTGTGCTCAAAAACGTGGCAAATGGCACAGCATTCGCCCGCGTGGTCATGCCCTGCGTGGGCAGGCGAATGCCCGTGAGAAAGAGCGTGCCCGTGCGATAGCGGATGCACGAAGGAAAAGAGAAACAGCGCAAGCAGCAGCAGCGCACAGGCGCGGCGAAGCGATGAATGATGCATGACTCTTCTCCCTTCTTTTTTGATGCTGTTATTATAGCACAATATCACCCAAAAGTCAATGCCGATTGAGAGCAACGGTGTGAAACAGGGCTGGCGGCTGTGTGATTTTTTGGTGAAGGTGGGCAAAAATTTACCGCCTATTCACCGAATTTTTATATCGTATCCGGGAAAACGCTTGATTTTATGCCCGTTTTGGTGTACAATATCATATATTACAAGAGGGGGATAGGCTATGTTTGGCTACGTCAAGCCCGTGGTGGCAGAGCTGCTGGTCAAGGAGCACGAGCTGTATCGCGCGCTCTACTGCGGTATTTGCCGCGCCATGCAAAGGCATACCGGCCGCCTGTCTGCCCTGGCGCTTTCTTACGATTCTGTGTTTTATGCCCTGATACGCATGATGCTGACGGGGGATGCCTGCACCGCCCGCCGCTTTCATTGTGCCGTGCACCCCTGCCGCTGCCGCCAATGCGTAGAGGAAACGCCTACCTTGGCCTTTACCGCCCGCGCCTTCGCCCTGCTGGCCTATGGCCGCGTGTGTGACGAGCAGGCAGACCGCCGCGGCCTTGTTCGGCTGCCGCTCTTTTTTGCTGCTCGCGTTTTGCGCCGAGCTGCCCGCCGCGCCAAGCTGCCGGTGCTACAGGCGGAAATGGAGGAGGAGCTTGCTGCTCTTTCGGCATTGGAAAGGGCCTGCTGCCCCTCGCTTGATCGCGTGGTCGATTGCTCAGGCCGTCTGCTTGCCGCCTTCTTTCGCGCCGGCCTTACGGGGGATGAGAGAGAAACGGCGGAGGCAATCGGCTTTCACCTTGGCCGCTTTGTGGCCATGGCCGATGCGGCTGAGGATTATGAAAAGGACAAACGGGCAGGGAATTACAATCCCTACTTATACATAGGTGACGGCCGCTTTGGTGAAGAAGAGCGCCGCGCCGCCTACGAAGCCCTTTGTGGTGAGCTGCTTGCTATGGAAAAATATGTCCTGCTGCTGCCGCACGAGCGCTATCCGAGCGCCGGCAATCTTATTAAAAACATACTCTACCTCGGCCTGCGTGAGCGCATTGCCTTTCTCGCATCGGGGGAGAAGGGAGAGACACCCCTATGATCAGAGATCCGTATGCCGTGCTGGGCATCTCGCCCGGTGCCAGCGAAGAGGAGATCAAGGCTGCCTACCGCCGCCTGGCGCGGCGCTACCACCCGGATCACTTTGCAAGCGATCCGGCCGCTGCCCGCGAGGCAGAAGAAAAAATGAAGGAGATCAACGAGGCCTATGATCTGTTAACAAAAAGAGCCTCTGCCGGCGCCGGCACGGGCCATACCGGCAATGCCACGTTTGCCGAGATACGCACGCGTATCAACCAAGGCATGTTTGCCGAGGCCGAGCTGCAGCTTGACCGTATGCCCGCCGTGAGCCGCACGGCGGAATGGCATTATCTGAAATCAATCGTTCTGCTGCGGCGCGGCTGGCAGAATGATGCGATGCGCGAGATCGAGATCGCCTGCGCGATGGAGCCGGGCAACGCCGAATATGCCCGCGCAAGAGACCTGTACCGCAACCGCTTTGCCGGCTTTGGCGGCGGCTATCAGACCGGGCGCGAGCGCCGCTACGACCGGCGTGAGGAAACCGTGCATACCGGCAGCTGCTCAAGCTGCGATATCTGCACCGGCCTCATCTGCGCCGATTGCTGCTGTGAGAGCTTTGGCTTTGACCTGATCCGCTGCTTATGATGAAAAAGAAAGAAAACGCAAGGCAGAGGGCTCTTTTTCGCCTCACGCTTTCGGCCATGCTGACCGCCCTTTCGGTGGTGGTGCTGTATCTTGGCACGCTGCTTGACGTGCTGTCGCTCACGGCGGTGGCGATCGTCTCGCTCTTTTTGCTGTTTGCCGTGCGGGAATTTCCCGTCACTTACAGACTGTTTATCTATTTTGGTACGGGCATACTGGCCGCGCTGCTGCTGCCAAGCCTTGAAACGGCGGTGCTGTACGCGCTGCTTGGGCTGTATCCCCTCGTCAAATTTCCGGTAGAGCGCATTCGCCGCCCACTGCCGCTTGTGCTGAAGCTGCTGTACGTGAACACGGTGGTCACACTTTCCGAGCTGTGCACGGTCTTTCTCTTTCACCTGCCGGCCGAGGTCTGGTACATGCTGCTTGCCCTGTATCTGATCGCTAACCCCGCCTTTTTTCTGTATGACCGCGTGCTGGACCGCATGCTGATCGTTTACGAGGCGCGCCTGCGGCCGCGCCTATCACGCTATCTTTGAAGGAAGTACCGTATGAAAAAAATTGGATTTGTTTCTCTTGGATGCTCTAAAAACCTGGTGGATACCGAGGTCATGCTGCACAACCTGCACCGCGCCGGCTACGAGATCACGCCGGACGAGACCGAGGCAGATATCATCGTGATCAACACCTGCGGCTTTATTGAAAGTGCGAAGCAGGAATCAATCGACAGTATTTTGGATATCGCGTGGCTAAAGGAAAACCGCTCGCTGAAGGGCATCATTGCCACCGGCTGCCTGGTTGAGCGCTACCGCGAGCAGATCTTAGAGGAGATGCCGGAGGTAGACGCCCTGGTCGGCGTTGGTAGCCTTTCTCGCATTGCCGAGGCTGTCGCCGCCATCGAGCGTGGCGAGCGCGGCTTTTGCGCCTTTGATGATAAAGAGACCTCGCCGCTTGGCGGTGAGCGTATTCTCACCACCCCCTCCTATACCGCCTATCTGAAGGTGGCAGAGGGGTGTGATAACCGCTGCACCTACTGTGCCATTCCCTTGATCCGCGGTCGCTTCCGCTCCCGCCCGATCGAGGATCTCGTGGCCGAGGCCAAGGATCTCGAGGCGCTTGGTGTGAAGGAGCTGAACATCATCGCACAGGATACCTCGCGCTACGGGCTTGATCTTTACGGCGAATATCGCCTGGCAGAGCTGGTGCGCCGCCTGACGCAGGAAACGAGCATCCCGTGGCTGCGCCTTCTGTACTGCTACCCGGATAAGATCACCGACGAGCTGATCGAGGAGTTAGCCAACAACGATCGCCTGCTCAAATACATGGATATTCCCATGCAGCACATCTCTGACCCGATTCTTGCCGCTATGAACCGCCACGGTGACAGCGCCCTGATCAAGGATACCGTGCGCCGCCTGCGTGAGCGGGTGCCCGGCATTACGCTGCGTACCACCGCCATCGTCGGCTTCCCCGGCGAGAGCGAGGCGGATTTTGAGCAGCTTTGCGCCTACGTGAAGGAGGCGCGCTTTGACCGCTTTGGCGCCTTTCCCTACTCGGCCGAGGAGGATACCCCCGCTGCCGAGTTGCCCGATCAGATAGACGAGCAGGTCAAGCAGGATCGCTACGATATTCTCATGTCCACCCAGCTGCCGATCAGCGAAGAAAACAACCGGAAAAAGGTTGGCAGCACCATCACCGTGCTGTGCGAGGGCTATGACCCCGTGGCCGGCACGCACTTTGGCCGCAGCGAGGCAGATGCGCCGGATATCGACGGCAAGATCTACTTCCACGCCGCCGAGAAAATTCCCGCCGGCGAGTTCGTTCGCGTGCAGATCACCGAAGCGATGGATTACGACCTCGTTGGCGAGGCTATTTTGTAAAGGAGACCGATCATGGCAGAAGAAAAAAAGCGCGTAAGCGCGTTGAATTTACCCAATCTTCTCTCTATCCTGCGTATGCTGCTGGTGCCGTTTTTCGTATGGGCGGTGCTGGGCATGGATATGGATGCCCCCCTTGGCAGGGCAATTCCTGCGGTGATCTTTGCCGTGACCTCGTTTACCGATTTTCTTGATGGCTTTATTGCTCGCCGCTACGGCCTGGTCACCAATTTCGGCAAGTTCCTTGACCCCTTGGCCGATAAGTTTATGGTGTTTGCCGCGCTGGTCACGCTGACCTATCGCTACACCTATCTTTCCGCCGCTTTTGTGTGGGTCACGGTGATCATTATGTTCCGCGAGCTGGCCGTTACCTCACTGCGCCTGGTGGCTGCCGGGCAAAGCGGCAAGGTGATCGCGGCTGCCTGGTCGGGCAAGCTGAAGACCGTTTCGCAGATGCTGGGTATTCTGGTTATTATTCTTGAGCCGCTGTGGGCGGGCGTGTACGGTGGCGTGCCCTACGCCTCTTACGTGATGATGGCGCTGATGACCTTTACCACCCTGTGGTCGGGGCTGGATTACTTCCGCGCCTATCTGCCGGTATTGGATCTAAATAAGTGAGGTAATGATATGTATAGCAGCCGTGTACAAGCCGCGTTAGCGGATGCCCTTGCGCGTATGAATGATCTTGTCGCCGCCCTGCCGGCCGAGCCGGATGCGGCAGCGCTGCGGATCCGTGAATATGTAAAAAAGGATATCAATTTCTACAAGGAGCACGGGCCTATCAATATCGTGGTGGCGGGTGACAGCGTTTCCCACGGCAGCGTGGGTGGCGGCATCGGCAATTCCTACGATACGGTCTATCACAATCGCCTGCGGCTGATGATCAACCGCACCTGGCCGAGCATCCCCGTGAATATCATCAATACCGCCGTGGGCGGCGAATGTGCTTCCTATGCCGTTGCGCATTTTGAGCGGGACGTGCTGGCGCACCGGCCGGATCTGGTGATCGTTTGCTTTGGGCTGAATGACGTGAATCAGGAGGAGGAGGTCTTTCGCGCCAACCTTGGCCGCCTGTTTGACCTGTGCCGCGAAAACGGCCTTGATTGCGTTTACCTCTCTCCGAACATGCTTAACACCTACCGCGCCGAGGAGACAGAGCAGCGGTATTACGATTACGCACAAAAAACGGCGGATATGCAAAACGCCGGGCGCATGGATCGATATATCGGTGCCGCCCGCGCTCTGGCAAGAGAGCGGCATATCCCCGTGGCGGACGGCTATGCGGTGTGGCGCGCGCTGTACGATGCCGGGGTAGATACCACCCTGCTGCTGGCTAACGTGATCAACCACCCGCTGCGCGAAATGCACAGCCTGTTCTCGCAGGTGCTTTTTCGTGCCATTTTCTCCATCCCGTACGGCCACGTGGCCGGCGAGCAGGATGACGGCATGACGGCAGAGGCAAAAAAATAAAAAAATTTCAAAATTCTATTTACAAATCAAAAAGAATGTGATATAATACTTTTGTTCCGCCCATCCCCGGGCTGCGGGTTGCCGGCGCGCCGCAAGGCCATGCGTCGATTCACCCTGCCGCTGCCTGAGAATGTGGGGAATAAAAAATCATACCAAGAAAGGTGAAACAATCATGCAGAAGGAAATTAAGCAGCAGATCATCGAGCAGTACAAGACCCACGAGGGCGATACCGG
>JAZQVK010000037.1:0-15147 GCA_045631765.1 Eubacteriales bacterium | reverse complement strand
GCAGCACACCGCCTACGATCTCTATCGTTTTCAGCTTGCTGACCGATTTGAACACGCTTGTTGGGCCGTTTTTATCAACCGCGTGGGTAGGCGAGCTGCCCTCGGCCAGCGGGTCGCCCGCGTGCCGGCCATCCGGCGTGGCACAGGTGCCGGCCCCCTGCGGCACGTTAGAGGCGACCGAAGAGGTGCCCGCATAGAAGCCGCCGCCGATCGGCCCCCGGCCGTAACGGGTGTTCTTATAATGCTTGATCTCATCCAGATAGGTATCATAGCCCCGAACGACAAGCTCGTCTACGTAATCAATATCGTTGCCGTATTTGGGGGCATCTAACAGTATCTTTCTGATCTTCTCTCTCTCTTCCCCCTCGAAATTATGTACCAACGCATCCCACAGCGCCTCTTTCGTGATCGTTTTTTCCTCAAACACGCACTTTTTGATAGCGGCAAGCGAATCGCCCAGGTTGGCAACGCCCACCTGCAGCTGGCTGACGATATCGTAATGCGCACCGCCCTCCTTGAGGTGCTTACCACGCTCGATACAATCATCGACCAGGGCAGAGCAAAGAATATCCGGCACCTCCTGCTCTACCACCATATCGGCACAGGTATCCAAAATGACCCCTTGACGGATCAGCTGGCGGGCGGTATCATCCCACGCCGCAAATACCTCTTCAAAGGAATTCATCTCCACAAAGCGGCCAACGCCACGGCAGATCTGCTTATTCGTCATCAGATCAATGCCGTTGTTCAGCGCGATCATCAGCGTTTTGGGGAAATTGAGATAGCTCATGCCGGTGCAGCGATATCCCCACTTGCCGGGCACGGCAACCTCTACGCAGCCGATGGCGCTGTAATTGTAGGCATCCTCTTGCGAAATGCCTTGCTTGATCAGGGCGGGAATGATGATCTCATCGCTGTTGAAGGCCGGCATGCCGAAGCCCAGCTTGATCACCCCGATGCAGGCCTGCATAAAGTCCTCATCCATCCCTTTGAAATAGCGAACGGTCAGGTTCGGCTGCGGCAGGCGCGTTTGCGCGATGGAATGAAGCGTTAGGCGCGTCAATTCATTGACGGCACTCTCACCCTGCTTGGTCTGCCCGCCGATGGTGATGTTCTGATACAGGGGGCTGCCTGCCGCATATTTGGAATGCCCCGCGCTGCGGATCTTATTGATGGTCAGCGTTTTCAGCCACAGATTTTCAAGCAGCTCGAGGCACGCCTCCTCCGTCATGCCCGCTGCCTTGCTTTTTTTATAATAGGGATACATGTATTGATCAAAGCGGCCAAAGGAGAGCGAATGGCCGTTCGATTCGATCTGCAGGATCAGATGAACGAACCAAAGGCTTTGCATGGCCTCGTAAAAGGTTTCTGCCGGCTGCATGGGCACTCGCTCACAGTTCGCGGCGATCTGCAACAGCTCTGCCCTTCGTTGGTCGGAAAAGCACTCCGCCTCTTGTCTTGCAAGTGTCGCGTACCGCTTGGCGTATACCTCTACCGCGTCAATAACAATGATGATCGCCTGATAAAAATAGCTGGATTTCAGGCTTTCGTAATCGCTGTAATCCAGCGCATCCAGCTTTTGCTGCGCCCGCGCTCGAAAGGCGCTTAAGCCCTGCGCAAGAGCGGCCTCGTAATCTACGGCCAGGTGCGCGTCACCTGAGGTGATGTTCCCCTCGTTGCGGATGATGCCGTTATCGTAAATGGCCTTTGCCTGCGGCGGAAAGCTGGCGTACCCCTTGTCCTGCAGGGTGCGCCCCTTCCAATACGGATAGATCTCGCGCAGGGTCTCCTTATTCTCTTGGGAGATATAGAAGGCATCACCATCGCGCTTTTCAAAATCATCCAGCTCGCGGATGATCCAATCCATGGCGTATTCGGGGAAAATAGGGGCCGAACGGTTCTTCTTGGCCTGGTTGCCAACAAGCAACGTGTCGTCCTCTATATAGATCGTCATATTCTCCAGCACCTCTTTTACCATGTAGGCGCGCTTTAAGACCACCTGCTCCTGCTCGTGCTCGCGGTAGGCCTTGGTGGTCAGAACGGCGCGCTCGACGCACACCTCTGGGCGGATATGGAGAATCTTTTGCCGCATGCGCTTGATACGGTCGGTGATCGGTTCATAGGTAGTATGTACCATGGCTATTCCCTTTCTTATTTCAGAATGACGTGAAGGCCTTTTGCCCTTATGATATCGGCATACCTCGCAAGCTCGTCCTTATGCAGCGAGCTGACCCCCTCGTAAGGATAAGGCAGCCCCAGCTCGGCATACTTCCCCTCTCCTAACTGGTGAAAGGGCAGCAGCTCTACCGTCTGCACGCCAAGAGATGACAGCAGCTTGCCGAACGCTTCTGCATCCGCCGGCGAATCATTATACCCCGGAATAACGGGGATCCTGACACAGTACGGCTTTTGCGTGCTGGCCAGGTAGCGGATATTACGCAGAATATCGGCGTTGGAGATCCCGGTGCCGGCCTTGTGCTTCTCGTCATCATAATGCTTGCAGTCGATATAGACAAAATCAACCAAGGAGACAAGCTCGGCAAACCGTTGCGGCTCGACCGCACCTGCACTTTCCATGGCAATGTGGATGCCGTTGCTTTTCAGGAGTCGGCAAAATGACAAAACGAACGCGTATTGCGAAAAAAGCTCGCCGCCCGTGAGCGTAACGCCGCCGCCGGAGCCGTCATAAAACGCCTTATCCTTTAAGACCTCGCGCAACAGCTCCTCCGGCTCGTATTCCTTGGTTTTACCCCATTGGTCACGGGAGGCGTGGCATTCCGGGTTGGCGCACCACGAGCAACGCAAGGGGCAGCCGCTAAAGAATATGCTGGTACGGATGCCCGGCCCGTCATGCAGGCTGAATTTTTGAATATTAAAAACAGTTGCTTTCATCTTCTTTTCCATTTTCTGTTGATTTTCCTACAACAATACTATATAATGTTATCATACATTTGTCAATAGCTGCCGCTATATTCGTCAAATAAACAAAAATAAACAAAACATGGTGCGAAAATGAACAACAACAAACAATCTGATATGACACCGGCCAAGCGCCGGCAATACATTCTTTCCCTGCTTCAAGCACGCAAAACGGTCAGCGTAAAGGAGTTAGAAAAGGAGCTTTTCGTCAATGCGGCCACCCTGCGGCGCGACCTGAACAGCCTGGAGCTGACAGGCATGGCCAAGCGCACGTACGGCGGGGCGGTATTGGTAGAGGGGCTGGATACCGAAATTCCGCTTTATGCCAGAGAAAGCCGCAATACCGATAAAAAGGACCGCATCTGCCACCTGGCCGCCGCCTACGTAAGAGATGGCGATACCATCATGCTGGACAGCTCCAGCACCACGGCCAGAATGATCAAATTTTTAGCGACCAAGCAAAATTTGAAGATCATTACCAACGGCGCCAAAACCGCCGTTCTGCTGACGAAGCTGCCTGGCGTTACCATCTATTGCACGGGCGGCAAGATGCGTGAAAACAGCCTGTCGTATATTGGGCAATCGGCCATCGAGTATATAAAAAACTTCCATGCCGACCTCGTGTTTTTTTCCTGCCGCGGCCTCTCAGCCAGGGGGTTGACCGATTCCAGCGATGAGGAAGCGCTGCTGCGCCGCGCAATGCTGCAGCACAGCAAAAAAAGCGTGCTGCTGCTCGATAGCACCAAGCTGCACGTGGATTCCTTTTTCTACATTTGCGGCACCGAGCAGATCGACCATATTATCTGCGACGACCCCGCCTATTGCAAATAAAAAAAGGTGGGCCCGGCACAGCACAAGCCCACCTCCCGCACAGGGAAAATCCTCAGTATTCCTCGGTCGCCTGAACATCCTCGGCAAGCGACGAAACGAGCAACTGCATATCCGCCATCGTCCTTGCCTGCCGGGCCCGTGAGAGAACAGAAGCCTGTTCCCCGTCACCCATCTGGGCAAAGCTTTGCATGGCTCGCTTATCCCGCACAAGAGCGGCCGAAAAAGCGAGTGGCAAATCACTTCTCTTCATGGCGTGGTGTTTTCCTTTTTCGTGCGTATTGCGATACGCCCCACGCCTCACGTCCCGTGCGGTGTGTTTCGTATCTGTTTCTATTGTACCCTTCCCTTTTGCGATTATTCAGCCGCCGCAAAAATTTTTGCACCGATGCTTTCTTCGGCCCACACGCGGTCAAAAAGCCAGGTAAGGAGCCATGAAAAGCCAAGCCACAACAGAAAATAGCGCAAGCAGATCTGCCCCATCAGGTTATAGCGCAGCGCCGAATAATCCCAAACCGCCATTGAAAAAAAGAGATTAAAGATCACGCCAAACAAAAATTCGACCATGCAGATCAAGCAAGCGCCCAGCAGAGCACGCACCGGCCGCACCAAGACTGGCCACAGCCCGTTCAAATAGAGCAGCAGCACCGCGCACAGCCCACCGCACAGCGCCATCGAATAGTGGCTGTGCCCGCGCCACAGCACCTCAAGCGAGGGATACAGGATCGCCCCGCACGAAAACCAAAATATCACTCTTCCTACCGTTCTTTCCATCACGCCCCTCCCACTCTCTTCCAGTATACCCTGTTTTATGATTTTTTTACAGCAAAAAAAGCGAAAAGCCTTGCAATGCTGCCCAAACATCTGTATAATAAAAGTAACATATCAAGAAAGGATGGGCTTTTCCCATGAAACTGAGCGTACTTACAAACTTATTTGCCGACATGCCGCTTGACGAGGCATTGGCAAAATTTGAAAAGCTGGGCATCGAAAGCGTCGAGATCGGCTGCGGCGGTTACCCTGGCAAGGCACATTGCAACCCCGAAAAGCTGCTCGCTGACCCGACCGCGCTAGAAAATTTTAAGGCAACCTTCCAAAAGCACGGCATCGAGATCTGTGCCCTTTCTACCCACGGCAACGCCGTTCACCCGAACAAGGAGATCGCCGCACAGTTTGACAAGGATTTCAAGAACGCCGTGCTGCTGGCTGAGAAGCTGGGCATTCGCACGGTGATCACCTTCTCCGGCTGCCCGGGTGGCTCGCCGGCTGACACCACGCCCAACTGGGCAACCTGCGCCTGGCCGCCGGATTTCCTTGACGTGCTGGACTACCAGTGGAATGACGTGATCATCCCCTACTGGAAGAAGACGGCCGCCTTTGCCAAGGAGCACGGTGTTGACCGCATCGCCTTTGAGATGCACCCCGGCTTCTGTGTTTATAACCCGGAGACGCTGCTCCGCCTGCGCGAGGCAGTTGGCGACGTGATCGGCGCAAACTTTGACCCCTCGCACCTGATCTGGCAGGGCATTGACCCGGTTGCCGCTATCCGCGTGCTGGAGGGCGCTATCTACCACTTCCACGCCAAGGATACCAAGATCGACAAGTACAATACCGCCAAGTTTGGCGTGCTGGATACCAAGCATTACAGCGACGAGATCCACCGCTCCTGGATCTTCCGCTCGGTTGGCTACGGCAACGGCCTTGACTACTGGCGCGATATGATCAGCAATCTGCGCCTTGTGGGCTACGACGGGGTGCTCAGCATCGAGCATGAGGACAGCCTGATGACCACCGACGAGGGGCTGTGCCACGCGGTAGAATTCCTCAAGGAATCCATCATTCGCGACCCGAAGCCCGGAACGATGAGCTGGGCATAAACCGAGTAAAAAAACACGCACACCGTAGTGTGCGTGTTTTTTTATACCGCGCGGGCGTGGCCGCGGCGATAGCGAACGTAGATCACGGCAAAGATCACCGTATTGACCAGCATGGTCAATATCCACGAGCAGACAAAGCAGAAATAGAGACTATGGATGATCTCGTATAGTGGATATACCCAGGCCATCCAGGCAACGCGGAAGCCAAGCACCGTAACAAACGAGGTGGCCATGGGCAGGCCGGTGTGGCCAAAGGCCTGGATCACCGAGGCCAGCACGTTGTTATAGCAGGCTACGAAAAACGTAGAGAATAAGAACTGCATACGGATATAGCCGTAGGCGATGGCCGTTGGGTCATCCGGCACAATAAGAGCCAAAATGTTCTCTCCAATAGAAAGGATACCAAAGCCAAGCGCGATGCCGGTCGACACGCTGAAGATCATGCAGGTCAGTATGCTTTTTTGCACGCGGTCGCGCTTCCCGGCCCCGATGTTTTGCCCCACAAAGGCCACCGCCGCCACGCCCAGCGCGCCGCTGAAGCTGTTGACCAGCCCCTCTACGTTCAGGGCGGCGGTATTACCGGCCACCGCCTCGGTACCGAAGCTGTTGATGGCCGATTGGATCTGTAGATTAGAAATACTGTAAAGCGCGGCGTTCAGCGCTACGGGAAAGCCAAGGCGCAAAATGCGCCCAAGGAACGAGGGCGAGAAGGAGGGGTGGCGTAGATCCCACCGGCAGGCCCCCTCCATGCGCAGCAGGCGAATGACCACCAACACAGCGCCCAGCACCTGCGAGGCCAAGGTAGCGATCGCTACGGCGGCCACCTTTTGCGTCAGCGTCAGGCATAGGATCACGTTCAGCACCACGTTCAGCAGGCCGGAAAGGATCAGATAGGTCAGCGGTCTTGCCGTATCGCCGTCTACGCGCAGAATAGCGGCGCCAAAATTGTAGACCATGATGGCCGGTATCGCGCAAAAGTAGATAAACAGGTAAAGTGAGGCGCCCTCAAAGCAATCGGCCGGGCAATCGATCATAGTCAGCATCGGCTCAATGGCGGCAATACCGATGATGGAAAGCAGCAGCCCGATAAAGAAAGAGGCGATCATCGAGGTGCTGACCGTATCCTTGGCTTGTTTATCATCCCGCATGCCGAGAAACCGTGCAAGCAGGATGGTGCAGCCCGAGGAAAGGCCGACAAAGGAATTGACGATGAGCGCCACGATCGAGCTGGTAACACCAACCGAGGCAACCGCCACGCCATCTGCCATGTTACCCAGCACGGCAATATCGGCCGCGTTAAACAGCACCTGGATCAGGCTACCCAGCATCACGGGAATGCTGTATTTCAAAATAGAGGAGACCAGTGGCCCGCCGGTCACGTCTACCGGTTTACCAACGAAACGTTTCATGAATAGTACCCTTTGCATCTGTGAAAAAGTCTTACGCTACTATTATGGCACGCGCGACCAAAAAAGTCAAGTGGCGGGGGCTTTTTATTTCAAAAACCTTTTCACCAAATACTAAAAAGAAAACGGCTTTTCGTGCCTTGTGCAGAAAAACCGTTTTCTTTATTTGATCTCCTGCTCGATATCATCAAACATCGAGGTGTTGAAAAACTCGCGCAGCGTAATATTGAGTCCATCACACAGCTTTTTAATGGAAACGACACCGGGATTTTGGCTCTTCTCATTAAGCATACTGTAAACGGTAGAAGGCGAAACCCCTGCTGCATTGGCAAGCGCATTGATGGCGATGCCTTTTTCATTGCACAACTCTATAATTCTGCTTGCAACAGCTTCTTTTGTATTCATACACCCTCCTGATATCACTTATCAATGGTATTTTACCACAAAAATGCGATATATCACGTGGGATATATCGCATTTTGTATCATATATTTTGTTGTTTGTCTTACGCCTCGGTCACCTTTTCGATGATCTTAACGCCGGCGGGCTTAATGCCGGTCTCCTCGAAAACGATCTCCTTGATCTGGGCTACCTGGCTGGGCAGCAGGCCGTCGCTCTCTACGATAATACTGATCTGATCGCCGCTCTTAACGGCCACGCAGTTTTCAAAGCCCTTGGCCATCACCAGCGTTTCAATATTAGCCTCCTGCTCCATATCCAGCGCGATGCGCGAGATATCGGCCAGGGCCGTATCCTTGGTCTCCTGCAGGGCATCCTCGCTTGCTACCACGGTCTGCAGAACCTCCAGCGCCTCGTCACGCGCCTTCTCGCGGCTGAGCTGGGCAGAGGTGAAGTAGGATTCTGCCACCGTGCCGCCGGTGGGGCTGTTTTGCCCATCGCCGTACTGATCCTGCATGTTGTTATCGCCATAGCCGATCGAGGACATGGGGTCATAGAACCAAACATAGTTGAGATAAACAGCCAGACCTACCAGCAGCACAGCACCGATGATGAGCAGATTGCGCTTGCCGAGCTTTGCGAAAAAGCCCTGCTTTCCAAAAATTTTTCCGTTTGACATAGGGAATTTCCTCCTGGTTTTCTTTTTTTCATGTGTTTTATATATATGCGCCGCGTGGCGGCAATATGACAGCTACGTGCAGGTAATATAAATACGATTGCTGCCAATGCCCAGCGTGGCGGAAAGCAGTGCCGTCAGCTCATGGCAGACGACGGGGTCAGCGCCGCCATCGCACACCACGCCCACCCCCAGCACCGCGGGTGGCTTGCGATACAAGAGCAGCCCCTGGCCACCCGAAAGCACGTAGTCGGTACGGCCATCCTGCCCTACGTCGGTGGCGTAAACCGCCTCCTCGCCGCCTGAAAGCGTTAGCACCAGCTCTACCCGCCCGGCACCGCGCACACGGCTACAAAGGGTGCGCAGCTCCTCGGTCAGGGCGGCACGGTAGGCCTCGGTACGGGCAGCATCCTCGCTGCTGTCGGAGGACGCTTGCACAGCCGGCTGCCCACCGCCCAGCAATAGCAGCAGCACACCGGCCGCCGCCAACAGCAGCAGCGCCCATTTGCCGCGCAGCGCCTTAATATATTTTGGTAACGTTCTTTCATCCCCCATACGGTTTTACCTCACAGTAGGTTTGATAGGTCTTTGCAGCATACTGCTGCACGGCAACGTGGTCAAGTAGCAGCCCCTCGCCCGAAAGGGTCAGCGTAAGCGAAGAAACTGTCAGCTCCTTTTCAAGCAGCGCAAGGGTCACGCTTGCCTCTACGCAGGAGGCGGGCACGCCGTAGTGAGAGGCAAGATCCTGCTCGACCCCCTCTTCTACCGCCCCTTCCATTTCTGAAAGCGTTTCCTGCGTGAAGAGCCCCTCACCATATTGATAGGAAGGGAGCGTGATCGGCGCAAGGATCCCCCCGCCACGCAAACCATCAGAAAGCGGGCGGCAAAGCACGGTTAATACCAACAGAGAAAGCGCAAGCTCGATCAAGCGGCGCGTGCGCTCCGGCTTTTGCGGCAAAAGTAGGCTCGCCAGCACCGTAATGGCAGAGACCAGCAGCAGGTCGCGGATATATTCCCCCATCTCTTACCCCCCCACCGCGCCGATCGCCACCCCGCAGCGGGCTAAAATACTCACGATCAGCAAAAAGAGTACCAAGCACATGGCCAGCGTAGCGGCTGCCAGGTCGTAAATGCCGCGAAACTCGGTAAAAGCCTCGGCAGCACGCTCGCTGCCCAGCATGCCGGAAAGCGAGGCCGCCAGCGAAATAAAGAAGCGATGCAGCAGCAGGCTAATCAGTGCCGGAAGCGTGAACAGCAGCAGCGCCGCTACCGCTAAAGTACCCACGGTGCTTTTTAATAGCGAGAGCGAGGCGCCCAGCGTGCGCAGCGTGCCGCCCAGGCTGCCGCCCACCACGGGTATCAAGTTGCCAACGGCAAAGCGGATCGAATGTGCCGCCAGCGAATCGGCCGAGGCAGCCAACGTGCTTTGAAAGCCGAGCGAGGCCGTTAGCAGCAGCATAAGAAAGCCCAGCACCGTCAGATACAGCTGCTTGACCGTGGCGGCAATGCCGCCAAGCTGCCGTCGCCCACCTGCCGCCATCACCAAGGCAAAGGCAACCAGCACCCGCAAAAGCGGCAGCAAAACCCCGGCAGCAGCATGTTCTAGGAGATAGGACATGGCCGCAAAGCCGCCCGAGGAAGCAACGGCCGTACCTGTGCTGCCCCCGCCTGCCAGCAGCGCGGCAAATATGGGCAGCAGCCCGTCTGAGAGGCGGCGCATATCGGTCAGCACCGTGGCGGCACGCGTAATATCCTCTGCTGCCAGATGATAAAGTGCCAAAACGAGGATGATGCGAATGCCACATTCAGCAGCGCGAAGCCCTTCCCCCTCTCCTATGCCCTCTGCCAGGCGGGAAAGGGCGGCCAGCAGCAGCGCAAGGCCAAGCAGGCGCACCAGGTAAGGTGCCGAGGCTGTCAGCTCACCCAGCAGGCTGTCCGTCACGAAAGAAAGCAGCTGCTCCACCCCTATCAGATCGGCAGCATCCTTTGGCGCAGTCATGCCGGCCAGCTCGTCCTGCACCCCTGGCGGCAGAGAGGCAAAAAAATCGGCAAAGAGCTCCTTTTCCTCTAAAGCGGCCACGGGCAGGGAGAAGAAGAAAAGCAGCAGCGGCAAAAGAATAAGCCATTGCACCCGTTTTTTCATGAAACCACCTCAAGGGCTACGGAAAACAGCTCCAGCAAAAAGGGCAGGCAAAGCAGCATGATCTCAGCGCGGCCGCACAGCTCGATCCTGGCCCCCATGGTCGACTCTCCCATATCGCGGCAAATATCGGCCGCTACGGTAGAAAGACAGCCCACCGCCATCATTTTCAAAATAGCGGTAACAGAGGCACTAACCCCTGCCTGCCCGGCCATTTCAAGCATGGCACGCACCGGCTCGCGGTAGCGAGAAACGGCAAAAAGCGAAAGAAAAAGACCGGCAGCCAACGATACCATGTTAGCATGCTTTGCCCCGGCCGCCTTCAGCAGCCAGCCAAGTGCCGCCGCCAGCACCGCCATGGCGCACACCTCACGCAGGCTCAAAAGCCGAACACGCTTTCTACCAGGGCAAACAGCCGCCCGATCTCCTCTACCAGCAGCAAAAGCACCAGCACGATGCCGGCTACCGAGACCAGCATGGCCTGCTCCTCTCGCCCGGTGCGGGAAAGGATCTGCTGCGCCACCGAAACCAGCAGCCCCACCCCCGCTACCTTTAATACAAGACTTACGTCCAATTCTCTTACGTATCCTTTCTTTCGTGATCAATCAAAGCAGCAGTAGCAGCAGCATCAAGCCACCGCACACGGTAAGCGACCGTGCTGCACGCGCGCGGCGCGGTGCCTCCTCCTGCCGCTGCCGCAGGGCCTGCTCCATTTCGGCGATCGTATAATCGCATAGGCCAGTCTGCTCTGCCGTGTAGCCCTGCCCCACCTGCCCGGCAAAGGCGGCAAGGCAGCATAGCTCCTCACCCTCGATGTACAGCCGGTCACGGCAAAGGCGCAGGGCGTGGGCAAATCCCCCTGCCCGTAGGGCGGGCAAAAAGCCGCAGGACTCTAAGGCGCGGTTTTCAAACCCGGCATAGATCTCGCTAAGGGGGCTTGCATAGCAAACAATGCCGGCACGAATATGGCGCAAAAGCAGCACAAAGCCCTCGCTTTGCCGCACGCGCCGCCCCTCCATCACCGAAAAATGATAGCCAAGGTAAAACGAAGCCCCGATCAATAAAAGCGCCCCTATCGGCTGTAGCATAGGGTTCCCTCCCGCAGCTCTTGCGCCACACACACGTCATACGAAAAGGTGTTTTCGCGCCGCGCAATACCGATATAGGCGCCAAACACACCACTTTTGGCAAGCAGCGCGATGGGCGGGCGAGCAAGCAACGCCGCCAAGGCAGCGGCGTGGGCAGAGGCGATCAACGGTACGCCGCAGCCCTGCACGGCCAAAATGGCCTCTGCCTCTTGCATGCTGCCGATCTCGTCACAAATCAGCACCTCGGGCGCGAGGGTGCGCGTGGCCATCTCTATCCCCATAGCGAGTGGATAATGGCGCAGCACGTCTACCTGGCAGGAGGGCGGAAAATCCTCATCATACAGCTCGCCGCGCGCATCCACCAGCGCCACGCGCTTCGCCCTTGCGCCAAAGGAAAGTGAACGCGCCAGCTCGCGCAGCATGGTAGTCTTGCCCCCGCCGGGCGGCGAATAGATCAGCAGCCCCGCCCGACCGCCAAGGCGGAAAAAGGTCTCCTGTGCGACCGCTCCTGCGCCTATCACGGTATGCGGCAGGCGAATACACAACGAGGTCACGTCTGCCAGCCCCACCACATCCCCTTCGCTCCACACGGCACGCCCGGCCACGCCGACACGACAGCCGTGCGCATATATATACCCCCGGCGCAGGCTTTCCCCATGCGCATATAACGAACCGCCGCAAAGAGAAGAAAGCACCTCTCTGATCTCATCCTGCGTGCAAGCAACCGGCAGCGTGAGGTTTTTGCCGTCATAAAGCAGGGCAGCATGATGCCCCGCGCGCAAGCGCAGCTCTGACAGGCGAGATAAGAAATCCCCCTGACCCTCTCGCATGCGAGAAAGCAGCCCGCGCAGCGGCGGCGGCAGATATTGGCAAATACAAGCAAAGCGTTCTTCCATCACACATCCCCAAAAAACAAACGGCAAGCAAGCAAGGATAAAGCCAGGCAGAGCAGCGAGGTCAGCCAGGCAGCCGGAAGGGCGTGGCGGGTATGCTTGACCTTGACCGCGGCAAAATACACGGCGATCACATAGACCAGCGTGTCTGAGCTGCCAACCAACACCGAGGCGATAAGCCCCACCCGGCTATCGGCACCGTAGGTCTCAAACAAATCAAGCAGCAGCGCCTGCGAGGCACCGCCGGAAAACGGGCGAATGAGAAGCAGCGGCAGCAGCTCGCCCGGCAGGCCGATGCGCGCGCAGGCAGGTGCCAGCACCGCGGCAAGCCAGGTAAGCAGCCCACTTTCACGCAGCATGGCCACCGCACTCAGCAGGGCGATCAGGGTTGGCAGCAGGCTCACCGCCGTGCGAAGGCCATCACGCACGCCGGCCAAAAATTCATCCATCAGCCCCTTTTTGCCCGGCAGCAAGAGCAGCACCGCCACACCGGCCAGCAAAAGCGGTATGCAGAGGGCAGAGATCAGCTCAACCATTGCCCCTAAAACAGATGGCGCAGCAGGCGTGAAAGCAGCACCGCCAGCAGTGAGCAGAGCAGACTGACCAGCCAGACCGGCAGCAGCACCGCGGCCGCATTGGCAGCACCGCCTAAGCGCCGCAGGGAAAGCAACGTAGTAGGCAGCAGGCAAAGCGGCGCGGTGTTCATCACCGCCAGCGTGACCATATCGTCTGTCGCACGCTCCGGGCTTTCGTTATCGGTCTGTAGCTTCTCCATGGCTGCCAGCGCCAGCGGCGTGGCGGCATTGCCCATGCCAAGCAGGTTGGCGGCCAGGTTGGCAGAGATCTCCTCTACACCATGCCCGCTTTTGGCTGCCTGCGGAAACAACAGGCGAAGCAGCGGCCGCAAGAGGCGCGAAAAGCGGGTAAGCAGCCCCGTAGCCGAAAGCAGGCGCAGCACACCGCTAAACAGCCCCATCATGCCGGCAAGCGAAACGGTCAGCGACACGGCACGGGCGGCCCCGTCCAAGGCGGCGCCGGAAAGCGCCTGCATATGGCCGCCAATGCCGGCCGAGATAACCGAAAGCAGGATCAATATCGCAAAAACGGTGCCTAACATGTCTCTCCCCCCTTCCCTGTTCTGCAAATTTTGTCGAAACCTTTTTGCCGTCGAAAAAGAAAATATTTGGAAATTACTTGACAAAAATGGAATAATATGGTATTCTTATGTCAGAATACCCCGAAAGACGAAGGAGGTGACCGAGATGCTGAAATCCACCGGCATGGTACGAAAGATCGACGAGCTGGGCAGAGTCGTTCTTCCCATCGAGATCCGCAATACGCTTGGCATTGAAAGCCGTGATTCGCTGGAGATCTTTGTAGAGGGTGATAAGATCGTTCTTGGCAAATACCAGCCCGCTTGCCTGTTCTGCGGCAACGCGCAGAACGTGATCTATTTTCACGGCAAGCTGATCTGCCACGATTGCCTTGACCAGCTGAAAAAGCAGTTCTGATAATCCTGCTTCATTCTATTCTGAAGGCACCCCTTTTATGACTCACAAAAAGGAAGCAAAACACTATGCAAGACGAGCATACCGAGCAAGCCGCAAAGGGTGATGCGCCACGCAAGAGCAACGCCATCGGCTTTCCCTGCCGGCAATGCGGCAACCAAATGGCCTACCGGCCTGAAAAGGACAAGCTATACTGCGAATACTGCCAAAGCGAGGTAGAGATACCGGGCGAAGCGACCGAGGCGGCCGAATATATGTACTTCCCGGATGAGGATCGCTACGACGCGCCTCAATGGGAGACCGAGCCAGGGCAGCTGCTGACCTGCCCCTCCTGCGGGGCGGATACGGTGATCGGTGCCGCCGCCATGACGGCCTCATGCCCCTTCTGCTCCTCACATTACGTGACGGAAGCGCCGGCCGACGCCAAGATCATCCTGCCCGAGACCATGATGCCCTTCCGCATTTCGGAGCAGGCAGCGCGCGAGCAGTTTACCGGCTGGGCCAAAAAGCAATGGCTGGCACCACGCGCCTTTCAAAAAGAAGCCAAGCGGCAAGAGATGAAGGGCGTTTATATCCCCTACTGGACCTTTGATGCCTCGCTTGACACCTCTTACAGCGGCTTTGGTGGCCGCCGCCGGGTAGAGCACTATACCGTGCGTGTAAACGGAAAAACGCAAACGCGCACCCGCACCCATACCGATTGGTACCCGGTCAGTGGGCGTATGCATATGGATTTTGACAACGTTCCCTGCCCTGCTACCGCTAAGCTGGATCGTGGGCTGCTTGATAAGCTGGGGGGCTTTAGCCTCAAGATCCTGCATCCCTATAACCCCGCCTATCTCGCCGGCTTTTTGGCCGAGCGGTACAGCATTGGCCTGGCCGACGGATTTGAGACGGTGCGCCGCCTGATGAACCGGCGCATGGAGGCGCACATTGAAGCCTCGCTTGGCTACGATACCTACCGCGGTATGAGCTACCGCCACCATTACGAGGCGGTAAAATTCAAGCACATTCTGCTGCCCGTATGGCTTTCTGCCTATTCCTACCACGGCAAGACCTACCAGTTCTTAGTGAACGGCGAAACGGGCAAGCCGGCAGGGCATTCCCCGCTTTCGGCGCTCAAAATTGCGCTGCTGGTCGGCGCCGGCATTTTGGCCGCCGGGCTTCTGATACTGCTGATAATGACCTTAGGGCAATAAAAAAGAACCGCGTCACGGACGCGGTTCTTTTTTTCTCTTATTTTGCGGTAACGGTGGCGCGCGCCGTGCCCAGGTCGCGGTTGCCGACGGTAACGGTCACCTTGCCGGGCTTGCTTGCGCGAACGATGACCAGGGCACGCCCCTCAAAGGCGTGACAACGGTCAGAGCCGTACTGGTCAAGGTTCTTTGGGTCGCCGCTGAAGATGCCCATCAG
>JAZQVK010000036.1:0-4545 GCA_045631765.1 Eubacteriales bacterium | reverse complement strand
CGCAGGTGAGCGCCAGCAGGGAGTTATATACGGTAAAGGCACCGGGAATGGGGAGTGATACGCCCATGCGCACGCGCGGCGTGGCATAGGTGTAGTCAACGCCGGCGGCGCCCCGCATGCGGATCTCCTCGGCGTTATATTGCTCGTGATAAACGGCGCCGCAGCGCAGCACTCGGCAGGAGGCCGCATGGGCCAGCTCCTCGGCGTATTCGCTATCAAAATTTAGAATACCACAATCGCATTGCGAAAAAAGTCGCGCCTTGGCGGCAAGATAATTTTTCATCGTGCCGTGGAAATCTAAATGCTCGGGTGAGAGGTTGGTAAAGAGTGCCACGTCAAAGTGTAACGGTGCCAGCTTTTCAAGTGCCAGCGCGTGCGAGGATGCCTCCATGACCACGTATTCAATGCCATCCTTGCGCATTTCAGCCAGCATGGGGTACAGCACATCCGGGTCGGGTGTGGTCATGGCGTGCTTTGCTTCGCTGCCGCGCTTGCCGTAATTCTTTGCCTCGCTGCGGCAGGCCACGGTGCCGATCACGGCGGCACGCAGCCCGTGTGCGCAAAGGATGGTGTAGATCATGGTGGCGGTAGACGTTTTGCCGTTCGTGCCGGTAACGGCGATCAGGTGCATGCCGCTTGCCGGAGAATGGTACAGGCGGTTATAGGCCAGCGCCATGGCGCGCCGCGTGCTGGGAACGGAAAAAACAGGGAAGCTCTCCGGCACGTCGCATCGTACCCCGTCCTCTATCAGAGCGGCAGCGGCACCGCCCGCCTGCGCCGCGCGCAGAAGGATGTGAGAATCGTAGCGGGTGCCCTGTATGCAAATAAACAGGCAGCCCGGGGAGATCTGATCACCACGCTGGCAAATAGAGGTGATCTCTATATTGCGTGCACGGTAAGGGGATGTATATTCGTCTTGAAAAAGAAGCGCTGAAAGCTCCATGCTCCACCTCGTAAATCGTATTTTGTGTGTTTTGTGTGGGATTTATTCAGAGCTGTCTTGATCAAGATGACGAAAGGTAACGGTGATCACACTGCCGGGGGATACGTATTCTCCCGCCGCATGAGAAACGGCCACCACCCTGGCTGTGCTTTCCAAAAGGCCGTTTCGCGCGCCTATGATTTCTATGTTCAGCCCGGCATCCAGCAGCAAGACGTTAGCCTCTTGCGCGGTCTTGCCAAGTAGAGATGGCACCTGCACCGTTTCTCGCGGGCTGCCGCCGGTATAGAGGATCACACGCCCACCCTCGCGCAGGACGGCGGTGCCGGCGCTCGGCACCTGCGCTGTGATCGTGTCGCCGCCGTTTTTATCAGCAAACGTGGGGGTAAGGCCAAGGGCGCGAATCCTTTTCGCTGCCTCTGCGCGAGTCAGGCCGATATAGCTCTCTACGATAACCGGGGCGGTTTTTTCATCCTCGGCCGTATAGCTTGGCGCATAGCCCAGATAGGGAAGAATATTGGCAAGCAGGTCGGATACGTAAGGCGCGGCTACCACGCTGCCGTAAACCATGCCGGAGGTCGGCTCGTCAACCATGATGATCACGGCGATCTTGGGATCATTGGCCGGCGCGTAGGCCACGCACGAGCCAATGCGCTTGCCGTTCAGCTTTTCACTGGTGCCGGTCTTGGCAGCGATCTGATAGCCGCATACGTAGGCGTTTTTGGCGCCGCCACCGCCTGAAACGCCCGCCTCAAGAATCGTGCTGACCGTCTGGCAGGTCGCCTCGCTCACCGTTTGCCCACGCTCCTTCGTAGCATAGGCTAAGACGGTAGCCCCCTCTTCGTTGGTGAAGGAGGAGAGCAGATGCGGGGTCACCAGGGTGCCACCGTTTGCTACGGCTGCCACCGCCGTGATCTGCTGCATGACTGAAACGTTAAAGCGCTGGCCAAAGGCGGCGGTTGCCAGCTCTACCTCGTGAATGCCGGCCAGCTGGTGAAAGATGCTGCCCGTTTCACTTGGAAGATCGATTCCTGTTTTTCGCAGGTAACCAAAGGTCTGCATGTATTGATAAAAGCGCTCGGCACCCAGACGGGCTGCCACTTGCATAAAGACCGGGTTGCAGGATTGCTGTAGACCGGTAGAAAAATTCAAGGAGCCGTGGCCGGTTCTTTTGTGGCAGCGGATGATCACGCCGCCTACGCGGAAGGCACCTGTGCAATGGAAGGGGGCGGCGGGGGTAACGACCCCCTCCTCGATCCCCATGGCAGAGGTGATGATCTTGAAGGTCGAGCCCGGCTCATAGGTCTCAGTGATGGTCTTGTTGTTCCACATCTCATAAAGCAGCTCGTTCTTTTTCGCGCGGTATTCCTCGCTACCCTCCTCGTAGGCGGCGAGCTGCGAGAGGGCAGCCTCGCTTAGCGTGTAGGGGCTGTTGAGATCGTAGGAGGGAAGGGTGGCCATGCCAAGGATCGCGCCGGTATCCACCTCTATCACCACGCCGCAAACGCGGTTGGCAGCCCCGGCATCATCGGCAGCATCCTGCAGCACACGCTCTAATTGTGTTTGTATGTACAGATCCAGCGTGGTATGCATATCGAGACCATCCTCAGCCGGCAGATAGCCTGTGTAGCCGTTGGGCATATCCCGCCCGCCGGCATCCTTGGCGGTGACGTATTTGCCGTCTGTGCCGGCCAGATATTGGTCATAATACAGCTCAAGGCCGAATAGCCCCTGCCCATCACCGCCCGTAAAGCCGATTGCCTGGGCGGCAAGCGAGGTGTACGGATAATAGCGCTTGGTGGTCGCCTCGCGGTGGATCATAGCGGTGTAGCCTCGGTCCTTGGCAAACTGCAATACCTCGTCTGCCAGCGCCTCCTCCACGTTCTTTTGGATCGTTTCATCCAGCAGATAATATCGCTGCGTTTTCTTATAGATCGTTTCCTCGTCTTTAGAAAGGATACGGGCAAGCCCCTTGGCAATTTCAGCGGCAGCACCGGCGCCGTTCTTCTTTTCGTAGGCACGGATATCTACGGGGGATATATAGATGCGATAGGTGGTGATGCTGGTGGCCAGCAAATTGCCGTTTCTGTCATAAATATTGCCGCGCTCGGCCTTTAATGAGGAGCCAACGGTGACCTGATCAAGCACCTTTTGCTGATATGCCTCGTAGCCAAAGACCTGCATGCGTAGCAGAATAGCAAGAAGCCCAAGCATTACGCCAACGAAGAGGAAAAACAGAATAACGCCTCTTTTCCGAAAAAGGGAATAAAAGCTCTTTTTCAAGGCCCACCTCCGGGTACAAAAAAATAGCGATAGCCTAAGCTATCGCTATAGTATACGTAGGTGGGGAAGAAAAAATGTTTATTCCCCGGAAAACGCGCGATGAAGATTGGAAGAGCTGACCTTATCCAGGTTGTCACCGTTATTGCGAGCCCCCTCAGCTGCAAAATTTCCAATGTCGGCGACGGAAAGAGTCAGGTTCCGATCTTCAGCGCGCAGCTCGTTGGCGTTGTAATGAAGACCGTTCAGTTCGCTGTTCAGCTCCGAAATGCGCATGCCGGAGAAGAGAAGGAACAAAAGAAGCACGACGCAAAGTACCAAAATGGTGACTGCGCTGCCGGAAATGCCGGATTGACGAACCGAGGAATGCTTGCTCTTTGCCTCGCTTGGCAGAGAGTTTGCGCGCGTTACGTGGCGCTCGGCGGTGCTCTTCTTGACGCTGGCAGGGCGGCGCGCAGGCGTTGCGTACGGCTCGTAACCGTCGCGGATGGCCTCTTGTGCCTTCACCTCGCCAATCGTACGGTCGCCTGGGCATGCAAAGCGGCGGCGGAGCTTAATATATAAAGGATTGATTTCGGGTGTGGTGCCGCCAATGGCGATCGTCTGCGTCATGATGTGCCTCCTTATAGCTTTTCGCAAACACGAAGCTTGGCGCTGCGAGAGCGCGGATTGATGATCAGCTCGTGCTCGCTCGGTAAAATCGGTTTTCTGGTAATAATACCTACGGTGGCCTTCTTGCCGCACACGCAGACGGGGAAGTCGCGTGGGCATTCACAGCCGGAGGAAAGCTTGGCAAAGGTCTGCTTAACGATGCGATCCTCTAATGAATGGAAGGAGATCAACGAGATCCTGCCACCCGGCAGCATTCTGGCTGCCGCTGCCTCTATCATGGGTGCAATGGCATCCAGCTCAGCGTTTACCTCAATGCGAATGGCCTGGAAGGTGCGCTTAGCCGGGTGCGGGCCGTTTTCACGCGCCTTTTGCGGAATGGCCGCGCGAATCAGATCGGTAAGCTGCCCGGTCGTAGCGATCGGTGCTTGCTGCCGTGCCTCGCAGATCCTTTGTGCAATGCGCGGGGCAAAGCGCTCCTCGCCGTATTCAAAAATAATGCGGCGAAGCTCTTGCTCCGAATAGGTGTTAACAACGGTGTAAGCGGTTTTTTCGGCCTCGGTATCCATGCGCATATCCAGCGGTGCGTTGTGCTGGTAAGAGAAGCCGCGCTCGGGCGTATCAAACTGGTGGGAGGAGCAGCCAAGATCGGCCAGCACGCCACCGAGATTGTCGATTTTCAGCTCGTCCAGTACGCTGCCAAGCTCGGTGAAGTT
>JAZQVK010000035.1:0-3085 GCA_045631765.1 Eubacteriales bacterium | reverse complement strand
CACCGGGGGTCTCGCCACCGGGGGTCTCGCCACCGGGCGTTTCGCCACCGGGCGTTTCGCCGGTGCCGCCGCAGGCGCAAAGTGTAAATACCATGCCAAACGCCAGGCAAAGGCATAGCAGGGTACGCATCCAATTTCGGTTGTTCATCATATTCGTCTCCTTGCAGTTGTTGTCTGATAGACTCACCCTTTGGCAGGTGCCGCCGCATCAATCTCCTCCTGCGACATGCCCATCTGCGCCATCAGGCGGCGGTTAAACTCCTCGGCCGTGTTATAGCCCATCATCTTTTGGCGGTGGTTCATAGCGGCGATCTCCAGCACCACGGCCATGTTACGGCCGGGGCAGACCGGCAGCGTGATTGAGGGGATCTGCACGCCGAGAATATCGGTGGTCTCGCTATCGAGGCCTAAGCGATCGTACATCTTGCCGTTTTCCCACGGCTCAAGGTTGACGACCAGCTCGATCTTGGCGGTGTTTTCTACTGAGCCCATGCCGAAGAGGCGACAAACGTCTACAATGCCGATGCCGCGCAGCTCTACGTAGTGGCGAATAATCTCGGGTGCCGAGCCGACCAGGGTCTTAGAGGATACGCGCTTGATCTCTACGGCATCGTCGGCGATCAGGCGATGGCCGCGCTTAAGCAGCTCGATGGCCGTTTCGCTTTTGCCAATGCCGCTTTCACCCAGCAGCAAAAGCCCCTCGCCGTATACGTTGACCAGCACGCCGTGGCGCGTGATACGCGGTGCCAGCGCCACGTTCAGATAGGAGATCAGCGTGGCCATAAAGTCACTCGTTCCACGCTTGGTGCGCAGCAGCGGAACATGGTATTTCTCTGCCAGCGTCTTCATCTCGGCAAAGACCTCGAGACCCGTGGTCACCACCACGCCGACCGGGCCGGCGGCAAAAAATTTGTCTATACTTTCATAGCGCTGCTCGTCCGGCAGCTGCTGTAGGTACAGGTATTCCACCTTACCAATGATCTCTAATCTTGCTTTTTCAAAATGGTCAAAAAAGCCCACCAGCGGCAAGCCGGGGCGGTTGACCTGGGTCGAGCAGATCTGGATCCTTTCTGCCTCTGTGGGGAGATAGATTGCCTCCAGCTTGTGCTCGCGAATCACCTCAGACAGTGAAACGCTGTAAACGTCCTCCATACGCCCTCCCATATTCGTTTTTTCTTTCATTATAGCCGAATTTTTCTAAAAAGTAAAGAGAAAAAGCCGAAAAAGCAGAGGCTCATTCACAAAAAAGTCACATTATTCTGTTACAATATAAAATGGAGAATAAAAAACAGGAGCCGCTTGTATGAAACGACGTATACTGACCCGCCTTTGCCTGCTGGCGCTGGTGCTTGCCATGCTGCTTGCCCTGCCCGGCTGCTCGAAATACCGCACAGAAATGTCAAACACCCGCCAAAGCGAGGTGATGCTGACGGTTGGCGGCACCGAGGTAGCCTATGAGGTGGTCTATTTCTTCTACTGCACCTACCGCGATGCCTACCCGGAGGAGAGCTTTGACCAGCGCATGGCGCGCGTCAAGAGCAGCATTTGCGAGCTGTACGGCATCTTTGCCCTAAGCAAGGCCTACGAGATCGACCCGTACGGTGACGAGGTGAACGAGATGCTTGGCGACATGGTGGTGGAGATGATCGATTCCTTCCCCACCCGGCGTGACTATATTGCCCGTCTGAGCGACCAGCACATGACCGATGCGGTCTCTCGCCTGCTGCTGCGCTCGTACATCTGCCAGGAGCTGCTGCTTTCCGAGATGGAGGACGAGCTGGAGGACGAAGAGCTGCTGACCGCCTTCCTTGGGCGGGAGGACGTGATCCGCGTGCTGTCTATGACGCTGGATTTTGGCGACCAGACCGAGGCTATGCGCCGCCGCGCAGAGGAGATCATGCAGGCGCTTTCTGAGAGTGAGGATACCGACGAGGCCTTTTTAGAGATCGCCCGGCGCAAGGCCACCGCCGAAAACGCGCACAGCTATCTGACCACCGCGCAGTGGCACAGCCTGTGCGGCACCGAGGGGGGCACCCCCGCCATTGGCAGCATCAGCGAGCCGCTCTACGAGGGCACCACCTGCCTGATCATGCGTGTTTCGGAAAAGGACCTGGCCTACGCCAAGGAAAACCCGGATGAGATCGGCATCAGCTATTTAGAATGTGCCATTCGTGATACCGCCGCCACCCTTGCCGCTACCTATACGCCAAACGCGGCCTACACCGCCCTCACGGACGGGAGCTTTGTATGAAGTTTCGCCATCTTTTGGGCACGGATATCGGCCCGATCGCCTTTGCCATCTACCGCGGCGATCTGCTGATTTTGCGCAATCCGGCGCACCGGGCGCTCTTTTCACCCGAGGATATTCCCCCGATACCCGAGCGTGACACGCGCGCGTATTATTTTGAATATCCCACGCCGCACTTAGCCGTGCGCAACACCATTATGCTGGATGAAAAGACCTATTCTCTTTTCAGCATGCTGCCGCTGGAGAGGGGAAAGAGCCACCCGCCCATACAAGAGGATACCTCAGCCTTTATGCCGATACGAAGCCTGTTTTCACTGCTTCTTTCGATAGCGGACGGCGCATTTTCAGCCCCTACCGCCCAGGCGGTAGCAGCGCTGTTTGACGATTGCTGCGCCGGGCTGCAAAAGCAGATCTCTACCTCGCTGCGGCAGAGCCATGGCGAGCACCTGCACGCCACCGGCTTTACCCTGATAGATCGCGAGGGGCTTGTTTTGTGCCTGAGCACCGCGATCTCCTGCCTGGCGCGTGACGGGTGCGAGATCAACGCCGTGCTTGACCGCGAGGCAGACGGCGCGCATACCATGACCTTTCTGGCACAGCGCGGCATTGAAAACGAGTTTCACCGCGCGTATCTACAGGCGGTAGCGGCCTCATGCGGCTTTTCGCTCACGCTGCTTGAAAACGGCATCCGCTTTCACCTGCCCTATCATCTGCCCGTTTCCTACCCGCTGCATGCGCTTAGTGCCGGTGATGATCGCTTCTATATCGCACTCGGCAAGCTGCTTGCCGACGGCGAGCTGTAAAAACGACAGGCACCTGCCACCGAATGGTGGCAGG
>JAZQVK010000034.1:0-3722 GCA_045631765.1 Eubacteriales bacterium | reverse complement strand
CTTCATCGTGTGCGGTCTGGGCGGCAAGATGCAGGGTGTGCCCCGTGAGGACGGCTTCGATATCACCGTAGCCTCTGAGATCATGGCCGTATTCTGCCTGGCCAGCTCGATCACCGACCTCAAGGAGCGTCTCTCCCGCATCGTTGTGGGCTATACCTATGACGAGAAGCCGGTAACCGCCGGCGAGCTGGGCGCCGTTGGCGCTATGGCTGCCCTGTTGAAGGATGCCCTGAAGCCCAACCTGGTACAGACCCTGGAGGGCACCCCTGCCTTCGTGCACGGCGGCCCCTTTGCCAACATCGCGCACGGCTGCAACTCGGTCATCGCGACCAAGATGGCCATGAAGCTGGGTGATTACGCTGTTACCGAGGCTGGTTTTGGCGCCGACCTGGGTGCAGAGAAGTTCTTAGATATCAAGTGCCGCTATGCCGGTCTGCGCCCCAGTGCCGTTGTCATGGTTGCTACCGTTCGTGCGCTCAAGATGCACGGCGGCATGCCCAAGACCGAGCTTGGCAATGAGAACCTCGAGGCGCTGGAGGCCGGTATCCCGAACCTGCTGCGTCACGTTTCCAACATTAAAAACGTATACAAGCTGCCTTGTGTGGTTGCGGTTAACCGTTTCCCGACCGATACCGATAAGGAGATCGAGCTGGTGATCGAAAAGTGCCGCGCTCTGGGCGTAAACGTCGTTCTCTCTACCGTATGGGCAGAGGGCGGCAAGGGCGGTATGGCTCTGGCCGAAGAGGTCGTTCGCCTTTGCGAGCAGGAGAATGATTTCTCCTTCAGCTACGAGCTGGATGCCTCGATCGAGGATAAGATCCGCGCGATCGTTACCCGTGTATACGGTGGTGCAGGCGTGAACTTTGCGCCGGCCGCTAAGAAGGAGATCGACCGCCTTGCCTCGCTCGGCTTTGATCGCATTCCCGTTTGTATGGCAAAAACGCAGTATAGCTTCTCGGATGATGCTACCAAGCTTGGCGCACCGGAGGGCTTTACCGTTACCGTTCGCTCCGTCAAGGTGTCTGCCGGTGCCGGCTTTATCGTTGCCCTGACCGGCGATATTATGACCATGCCCGGTCTGCCTAAGGTTCCTGCGGCAGAGAAGATCGACGTTGACGAAAACGGTAAGATCTCCGGCCTGTTCTAATTGTGCAATATCCCCCATTTTTTCACGAAAATGGGGGATAATTTTTATGTTGAAAACTTCAAAAAAATGTTGACAAAAAGAGCGCGTTGTGCTATAATAACACCAACGTGATCTTTAAGTCGGTACCGTGATATCGACAAGATTTCCATCATATAGCCCGTACTGTAGGTAGGGGTGGTTTTTTTGGATGATCTTGTCGTTTTGCGGCAAGATTTTTTTTGTTATAAACGGGGTTCCCGCGATGAAGAAAAAAGCAGAGATTATGGATAGCACGGGCGTTTGCCGTGCCATGGCGCGCATCACGCACGAGATCATCGAGCGTAACCAGGGGGCAAAGGACATCTGCCTGCTGGGCGTTAAAAAGCGCGGCGTACCGCTTTCACGCATGCTGGCTGCGAATATCGAGCGGTTTGAGGGCGTTTCGGTGCCGGTGGGGCTGTTGGATATTACCCGCCACCGCGATGATCTGTCGGCCGAGGAAAAGCAGGCGGCCGAGATTGATTGCTACATCCCCTGTGACGTGCGCGATAAAACGGTGATCTTAGTAGACGACGTGATCTATACCGGCCGCACCGTTCGTGCCGCGATGGAGGCTATCTTTTCCCACGCAAGGCCAAAGGCTATTCAGCTGGCGGTCTTGATCGACCGTGGGCATCGTGAGCTGCCGATTAGGCCTGACTACGTTGGTAAAAACGTGCCTACCGCACAAAACGAGCGCATTGCCGTGATGCTGGAGGAGTGTGACGGTGAGGGCGGCGTGTTTATTTCCACAAACGAAGAATAAAAGAGAGGAGTGACCAAGATGGCTAAACTGAACAGATCGACCATGCTGGATACTGCCTCTTTTTCTCTTGCAGAGGCTTTTTTGGCATCTCAAGACCTTGACCTTGGTAATCATGAATATACGGTTTTTCCCGGCTTTTGCGATGTGCATGTGCATTTTCGTGAGCCGGGTTTTTCCTATAAGGGCACGGTTTACAACGGCTCTCGCGCTGCCGCGCGCGGCGGCTATACGGCCGTGTGCACTATGCCCAACCTCAACCCCGTGCCCGATTCGGTCGAGCACCTGCGCCGGCAATTAGAGATCATTGGGCGTGATGCGGTCATTCCGGTCTACCCCTACGCCGCCATCACGGTTGGCGAGAGCGGGGAAGCCCTTGCGGATATGGATGGCCTTGCGCCGCTTGCCGTTGCCTTTTCAGATGATGGGCGCGGTGTGCAGAGCGACGAGATGATGGCCATGGCAATGGAAAAGGCCAAGGCGCTTGGTAAAATGATCGTGGCACATTGCGAGGTCAATTCGCTCCTGCACGGCGGCTACATCCACGATGGCGCTTACGCCAAGGAGCACGGTCACCGCGGCATCTCGTCAGAGAGTGAGTGGCGGCAGATCGAGCGCGACCTGGCGCTTGCTAAGCAGATCGGCTGTGCCTCCCACGCCTGCCACATCTCCACCAAGGAGAGTGTCGCGCTGATCCGCGCGGCGAAAAAGGAGGGTGTCAACGTCACCTGTGAGACGGCACCGCATTACCTGACCATGGATGAAAGCGACCTGCGCGAGGAAGGGCGCTTTAAGATGAACCCGCCCCTGCGCGCAAAAGAAGATAGAGAAGCGCTGCTTGCCGGCATTCTGGACGGCACGATCGATATGATCGCCACCGACCATGCGCCGCACGCGGCCGAGGAAAAATCCCGCGGCTTAGAAAAAAGCCCCTTCGGCATCGTAGGGCTGGAAACGGCGCTGCCGGTGCTTTACACCTACTTGGTAAAGCCGGGCATCCTTTCCCTCGGGCGCCTGGTAGAGCTGCTGGTGCACGCGCCGCGCCGCCGCTTTGGTATTGAGGCTGACGTTGGCTTCTCGCTTTGGCGGCTGGATGAGGAATTTACCGTTGACCCGGCAGAATTTCTCTCGCTTGGTAAGGCAACGCCGTTTGCTGGCCATCGCCTGGCGGGCATCAATTACCTCACCGTGGTAGACGGTCAGATCGTTTATAAAAAATAATGCATATAGAGAGTAAAGAATAGGGAGGCTGTTATGGCAAAGAGAACGGACATTAAGAAAATCCTGATCATCGGCTCCGGCCCGATCGTGATCGGTCAGGCGGCAGAGTTTGACTATGCAGGCACGCAGGCGTGTCTCGCCTTGAAGGAGGAGGGCTACGAGGTCGTGCTTGTCAACTCGAACCCCGCCACCATCATGACCGATACCACCATTGCGGACAAGGTGTATATGGAGCCCCTGACGCTGGAGTATATCGCTAAGATCCTGCGTTATGAGCGCCCGGATGCCATCGTACCCGGCATCGGCGGCCAGACCGGCCTGAACCTTGCTATGCAGCTGGAAAAGAAGGGCGTTTTGAAGGAATGCCACGTAGAGCTGCTGGGCACCTCGAGCGAGAGCATTGAGCGCGCTGAGGACCGCGAGCTGTTTAAGGAGCTGTGCCAGTCGATCGGCGAGCCGACCATCCCCTCCGAGATCACCTACTCCCTTGAGGAGGCGAAGGCGGCGGCAGGGCGCATCGGTTACCCCGTGGTGCTTCGTCCCGCATTTACCCTCGGCGGCACGGGCGGCGGC
>JAZQVK010000033.1:0-6053 GCA_045631765.1 Eubacteriales bacterium | reverse complement strand
GGGTCTTTTTTCAAAAAGACCCCAGCGCTCCCTCCCTCTCCCCCTCCCCCGCCGCCTCGATGCACAGGAGCGCGACGGTCATATCGTCGCCGCCGGGGGCGTGGGTGCGGGCAGCGTGGAGGATGCGCTCGGCCATCAGGGCGGGATCTGCCTCCCACCGGGTGGAAAGCAGCTCGCACAGCCAAAAGGACTCCTCCGGCGATTGGCTGACCCCATCCGAGAGCAGGATCACGCAGTCACCCGGGCAGAGTGCCATGCTTGTTTTTTCCACCTCCGGCTCGGCAAGGATGCCCATGGGCAGGTGCCCCGGCGGGATATGGAACAGGCTCTCGCCCCGCTTGACGTAGGAGGAGGCTGCGCCGCTTTTGAGAAAGCAGGCCGCACCGCTGAGCAGATCCAGCTCGCACAGGTCTACCGTGGCGGCACATTCGCCCTCGCGCTCGGCAAGCAGGGTGTTCAGCGCGCGCAGCGCGCTGGCGCGGTCGGCACCGGCGGCCAGCACGTGAGAGAGAAAGGCGCCGCACAGCCCGGCGGTGATGGCGGCCTCTTGCCCGCTGCCCATGCCGTCGGCCAAGAGGGCGTAGCAGCGCTCGCCCTCGCCGGGGAAGGTGGAAAACACGTCACCGCTGACCTCGCGCCCACCGGCGGCCGAGGCGGTATAGGGCACAACGGCCAGGCGGCGTGCCGCCGTATAGCGCAGCTCGCACAGCCCACCCTGTAGCGAGATGACCGGCGGTGAGAGGCGGCAGCCAAGCACCCCCTCTATCTGCCGGCGCAGGGGCTCCTCATCGGGGTGATCTGCCTCCCAGCGCACGCCCTGCGCGACCACACGGCGAGCCCGGGCACCATAGACCGATACACGGCGTGCCGGGGCACCCTGCCCGACAAGCAGGCGCGCCACCGCGCGCGAGGCGGCGACATCCTCGCCGCTCTCTGCCGCCTCGGTCTTGGCCGCCGCATGCAGCATGCCGGCCATCATCTCCCATTGCCGCCTGGCGCTTTCGTTCCGGCTGCCGCGCACACGTCCGCCCTCCTGGTGCGGCTCACCGACCGAGAGGCGGCCAAAGACGGCGGCCATGGCGGTGCAGGCCTCGGCAAATTTTTCTAACCGCTGCGTGCCGGGCGGCGGTGGGGCATCCCCCTCCGCGACCCCGGTGCTTGCAGGCTGCGAAAGGCGCGGCAGGGCGCGATAGACCGGCCAGGCAAGCGCCAGGCAAAGAAACAGCTCGGGCAGGAAGGAAAGCAGTGCCTTACCCCCGGTCAACAGATAGGCCAGCGCCAGACCGGCGGCCGCGCCGCCGAGCAGCGCGTAGGCATAGCCCAGGCGGCATAGGAGCGCCGCCGCCAGCGTGATGGCGGCAAAAGGGGGTATGTAAACGGCCGTTTCGGACGAGAGGCAGGCACCCAGCGCGGCCAGCAGCCCGGCCGAGGCACCGCGCAGGATGCCAAAGCGGCAGGCAAGCAGCAGCGCAAAAAAGGCGGCAAGCGAGGGCGAGACCGAGACCCCCAGCAGCTCGACACCCACGGCGGCACGCACGAGCCCAAAGGCCAGGCCACCAAGCGAGAGCGAGAGCCACCAGGCGGCGCGGGGGGTGGCTTGTCCCTCCCCACCTGCAAGGCAGGCAAGCAGCGTTTGCCGCGCGGCAAAAAAGCCGGAATAAAGCAGGCAAAGCGCCACCGGCAAGAGAAGCATCAGGGCAGAAAAGGCAAGTGACATGGTAGAAAGCCCGCCCGCCAGCAGCTGATAGACCGCAAGGAACAGGCCGCCCACCAGCGCGGATACGGCGCGCACGGAAAACGCCTCTTCAAAAAATTCGGCACAGGGGGGCAGATACCGCCCGCCCCGATGGGGAAAGGAAAGAAAGAGCCGCAAAAACAGCAGCGCGAGATACGCCACCGCGTACACGTACCCCCGCTCGCCAAGCGTGAGCGCACCGAGAATGGCGCCGGCATAGGCAAAGGGCACGCGCCTATCCAGCGCGGCCAGGTAGCCAAGCGCGAACGGGTAGGCGCCAAAGGCGGCGTGCGTGCGCGCAAAAAGGAGAGAAAGCAGCAGCGTGAGCGCGCTGTACAGTGCGGCGGCCAGGCGATTTTCGGCACAGGCCAGCACGTTATGCGCGAAAAAGCGGCGGCTGAGCACCCCCGCCGCACGGGTTTTTTGAACGTCCATGAAAAAAACCTCCCGAAAGCATACGTGCCCTATTATAGCACGCTGCACGGGAGGTTTTTGTCAAATCGTGCAAGAGGTGAAAGGCCTTTGCCTTTTTGCTCTCTTGTTTTCTTTAGGTATTCTTCATGATCACGGTCTCAACGCAGTCGCCTACGTGCTCGCAGGCATCGGCGCAGCCCTCCATGCAATCGAGGATCTCACGCCAGAAGAAGAACTCCAGCACGTCAAGATCGGCATCACGCATCTCACGGGCGGCCTGTAGGTACAGGCGGTCGCACTCCTCCTCCTTGTGGCTGAGCTCGACGATCATCTCGTGCAGACGAGAGGACTTTTTGAAATTGTTAAACTCCTCCAGCATCTCCTTCATCAGGCGGCAGCAGGCGGCGATCTTTTCGGCAAATTCAATGCCCCGGGGCAGAACCGCCTCGATACGGTCGATATAGAAGCGCTGCATGACCTCCTCGATCTTGTCAGTCACCTCATCAATGTTCTGGCTTAACAGGGCCAGATCCTCACGGTCGATGGGGGTAACGAAGGCACGCGCCAGCTCGCGAGACATTTCGTGCTTAATGCCATCAGCCTCGTGCTCAATGGTGTGAATGCTTTCCAGCATGGTAAGGATCTCCTCCTTCCGGTAATTTGAAAGGCAGGATACTAAGTAATCGGCGGCGCGGCAAGCGCAATCGGCGGCGGACACAAAGTTATCAAAATAGAAGCGGTTGGTCTTATTAGCCATGGTAAATATTCTCCTTTTCGTTTATCAGAATAGCCACATAAACAGCTTGGTCATCAGGAAGCCGATCAGGCCGCAGCCCGGGAAGGTGAGGATCCAGGTAAGCACCATCTCCTTGACCACTGAGAAATTGATGGCCGAGAGGCGCTTGACCGCGCCAACACCCATGATGGAGGTGGTTTTTGCGTGGGTGGTAGAAACGGGAATGCCGAACAGCGAGCTGAACAGCAGCGCGATCGAGGCGGCCAGGTCAGCCGAGAAGCCCTGGTATTTTTCCAGCTTGACCATATCCATGCCGACCGATTTGATGATCTTTTTACCGCCGATCATGGTACCAAGACCCATGACGATGGAGCAAAGCAGCATGAGCCAGACAAGCTCGCCGGAATTAACGGCGCTCATGCCCTGTGGATCGACCCCGTTGACGAGGAAGATGCTGAGGATGATAACGCCCATGAATTTTTGCCCATCCTGCGCACCGTGCATAAAGCTCATGCAGGCGGCGCCGAAGATCTGCGCACCACGGAAGAAGGGCTCGGTCCGCTTACGCGGGATGCGGCGGAACGCGGCCACCACACCGCGGCAGACGATCCAGCCAAGGCCGAAGCCCAGCACCACCGAGATCACCATGCCGTAGAGCACCTTGACCCATTCGCCCCCGTTTACGCCGGCAAAGCTGCCGTGCAGGGCGATGGCACCGCCGGTGAGGCCGGCGATCAGCGCATGGCTTTCGCTGGTGGGAATACCGAATACCCAGGCAAGCGTGGCCCATACTACGATGGCAAAGAGCGCAGCCGAGAGTGCCACGATGGCCTCGTGCGAGTTGGAGCCGAAGTTTACCATTTTGGTGATGGTCTGCGCAACGGTTGCGTTCAGCAGGCTCATTAAAAATACGCCAAGGAAATTAAAGACCGCCGCCATGAAAATAGCTGCGCCGGCGGGCATGCAGCGGGTGACCACGCAGGTGGCGATGGCGTTGGGTGCATCCGTCCATCCATTGACCAGGATCACGCCCAGGGTCAACAGCACGGCCAGCAGCAGCAGCGGATTTTCCGCCAGCTGGCCAAGAAAATACGAAAGTGACAGATCCATAGAAAACCTCTCTTTCCAGCAGGGCGAGAGCGCCCATATCGGGAACAGTATATCACATTTTTCTTGCTTTGTAAAGAGCAACCTTTCCTTCCCGTGAAAAAAATCTTGTCAGCCGATTGACAGGGGGGGCAAATTATAGTATAATATAGCCAAAGAAGTAATCGTTTTTTGAGGGGGAAGGGCAGATGAAGGCAAAGCGCATTCTGATGACTGCCGGCCGCGGCGGTGTTGGCACCGGCTTTTGCACGGTGAACCTGGCGCTTGCCCTCGTGCGTGCCGGGCAGCGCGTGCTGCTCTTAGACGGTAGCCCGTTTTGCCGGTCGCTTGACGCCATTCTTTCCTGCTCGGAGGACGTGGTATACGACCTTTCCGACCTGTGTGCCGGCGCCATCAGCGCGCGTGAGCTGCTGCTGACCCCGCCGCGTGGCGAGGGGCTGTGCCTGATTCCCGGCGTGTTTGCGGCCGAGGATCTGCCAAGCGCGGCCGCCCTGCACAAGGCCTTAGACACGATCGAGGCAGATTTTGATTTTATTTTTGTAGATGCCCCTGCCCTGCCGGCTACGATGGCGGGTGCCGGGCGGTACGATCTTTGCTGCATCCTCTCTGACCCGAGCGCGGCTGCGCTGCGCGGGGCTGAGCGCGCGGGCCTTGCCCTGCGTGAGGCCGGGGCGCGTGAGGTGCGCATGATCCTTAATCGGTTTTCCCTGCTCCCCGTGCGGGAGAGTGGGCAGGCCACGGCACTTTCTATGGTGGATGCAGCGCACGTGCAGCTGCTTGGCATCATTCCCCCGGTGGGTGAGGATGAATTTGCCAGCCGTGTGCCGACAGAGGAGTACCCGCTGCTGGGCGACTACCGCCCCTATAAGCGTGACCGGGCGCGCACGGCCTTTATCAACCTGGCCGGGCGCTTGATGGGAGAGAGCCTGCCGCTGCTTACCGGCATGCGCGGTCTTTCTTCTATGAGAAGGCGCGAGCTTCTTTACTAAGCTTTCAGCATGATTTAGTTCTAAGCAGGAGGAAAATATGGAAATTGCCATCATTGCAGACGACACAAAAAAGGAATTGATGACACAGTTTTGTATTGCTTACTGCGGTATTCTGAGCCGTCATCATCTTTGTGCTACCTCGATCACCGGCAAATTTATTGCCGATGCGACCGGCCTGGATATAGAATATATGCTGCCGGGTGACGTGGGCGGCGTAGAGCAGATCGCCTCGCGCATTGCCTACAACGAGATCGACATGCTCCTCTACTTCCGCGATTCCGCGCGCGAAAACAGCCCGTGGATAGAAAGCGAGCGCCATCTGCTGCGCGAATGTGATATCAATAACGTGCCAGTGGCCACCAATATCGCCACGGCCGAGGTGCTGGTGCTGGCGCTCGAAAACGGCAGCCTGGATTGGCGTGAATTTGTAAATCCGCGCTCGGTATACAATCTTCGCCGCAAGGGCCAGATCAAGGAATGAACAACAGGGGCAAGCCGGGCGCTTGCCCTTTGTTGCAGGGGGCTGCATGAGCAACATGAGAATTCGCCTGTCTACGCTGACCTTTGATGCGGCCGGGCAGGGTGAAAAAAGCGAGTTTACCTACGCCGGGCACTATGAGGAGCGAGGGGGCGAATGCCGCCTCTCCTTTCGCCGTGCCGAGGAGGGCGTGAGCACCAAGACGGTGCTTACCTTTCAAAAAGAGGCGCCCGAGGCCGTGACCATGCACGAGCGTGGCGGCGGCGAGGCCGAGATGCACTTTGTGCCGGGCACCGAGCAAACAAGCCTGTACCGCGTGCCGGGCGCCGGGGAATTTACCCTGACCCTGCGTACCGCGCGGGTGGAAAACACCCTCTCGCCCCGGGGCGGTCGCCTGCGCTTGGATTACGAGACCATCCTTGGCGGCGCGCGCCAACGCATCCTGCTGACGCTTTTGGCGGAGGAAGGGTGAGAGGTAGAGACGTTGGGGCGCTTTTTGAAAAAAGGGACGAGGAGCGCTGGGAACTTTTTGAAAAAAGTTCCCAGACCCTCAAAAACTTTTTGGGGAAAAGGGTTTTGTGCCCGCAAGTATTC
>JAZQVK010000032.1:0-3652 GCA_045631765.1 Eubacteriales bacterium | reverse complement strand
ATATTTTTGCTGTGCGGCGCCCTGTTTTTCGCACAACCGGGCAGACCGCTTTACGGCATTCTGATCCCTCAGTCAGACAACGGCCCCGAGGACCCCACCCCCGACGGTAACGAAAACCCCGGTGGCAACGAAAACCACGGTGGAAATGAAAATCCCGGCGGCAACGAAAACCCCGGCGGCAACGAAAACCCCGGTGGCAATGAAAACCCCGGTGGCGAGGATACGCCCCCTGCCCCGACCAACGTGACCTACCAGGCCGATTTTAAGGTAGCCGGCGCTGCCGCCGAGAAGCTGACCGCGGCTCTTGCTGCCGCAGGCATCACCCCCGGTGGCGACGATGCTGCCAAGGTCATCTACGCCGGTGAGGATGCCGCCACCTTGGCCGCAAGCGCTAAGGCAAGCGCCACTGCACGCGCGGCAAACTACAACGATTATGCCATCCTGTGTGACGGCACGAATCTGGCGCTGTACGGTGCCAGCGACTACGCAACCGAGCAGGCTATCGCTTACCTGTTGGCTACTTATGCAAAGGAAGGTGCTATTACCGTGCCGAAGGATCTTACCTATACCGCCCAGCCCGCCCTTGCCGCCATCACCGTAGGTGACAACGCGATCGAGGAGCTGACCATCGTATCGGAGAATGCCAGCTGCCTGGGCATTGCGAACGATCTGGCAAAACGCCTGGCTATTCTGACAGGTAAGGAGCCGGCTGTTTCCACCAGCCGTGCCCGTCGCGCCATCACGCTGACAGCAAACAACGGCACAAACGAGGACGATTTTGCTACCTCCTACACGGTATCGGCCACGGCTTCTGAGCTGATCATCACCGCGCCGACCCGCGCTTCCCTTTCCTACGCCGTGCAGGATTTTGCTGCCTCTCTTACTGATGGGGCTACCTTTGCAGCTGGCCACCAGGCAGATAAGAGCTACGAGCTGGTGCACGTAGACGCTACCGATACCGCCCTCTTTAAGTATTGCGGTACCTGGCAGGCAACCGATGAGGATCATCCTACCACCATGGTATCCTACTGGAACGCCGCGTTCGTAGAGATCGACTTTACCGGTAACGCCATTACGGTAGACTTCTCTCACTCGACCACCTTTAAGATCAAGATGGACGATGCAGCCAGCTATTCGCCCAACTATACCGTAAACGGCGCTATCACCTTCTTTGCTGAGGGAGAGGGCCCGCACACACTGCGCATCTATTCCAACGACCGCAATTCGCATATGTATTTCGCAGGTGCTGCTGCTCCCGCAGCTACCACCCTTTCCCGCACCGCGAACAAGCAGCACTACATTCAGTTCGTTGGTGACTCGATCTCGGATTCCACCAACAGCTTCTCTCACCGCGTAGGCGACGTGCTGGGCTGGGACTTCTCGGTTACCGCACTTTCCGGCATCGCGCTGGAAACCGATTGGGGCTACTGGCGGAACAACAACGGCCTTAAAAACGGCACCGTTACCCCGGGTAGCATGGCCGATCTGATCAAAAAGAACTTCGGCATTAGCAACATCGGCATGGAGGATGCCTTCTTTAAGCTGGGCATCGCGCAGGAATACATGACCGGTGCCGAGCGCGAGCTGTATGCCAACTACTACTACGGCCCGCAGCTGGATAACGAGTACACGACCGGCTACACCCCCGACATCGTCTTTATCTTCCTTGGCACCAACGATGAGCTTGGCAGCGTATCCGATACCCAGCGCTTTACCAGCACCTACCTTTCCTTTGTAGAGAACATTCTGGCCACCTACGGTGCTGAAACGCAGATCTGTGTGCTGCAGGCGTTGACCCACTCCTCGCTGCCGAACAATGAGGGGCACGCACGCTACACCGTTATCCGCAACGCGGCCAACGCGCTGATTGACGCATATCCGGAGAACGTGACCTTTATCGACCGTGATATCATCACCACCTGGAATGCAGAGATCACCCCGCCGCCGGCTGATAACTATACACATCCCACGCTCAACGGCTACAACACCTTGACCGAAAAGATCGCTGAGCTGATGCTGGAATACTACGGCTAAGCAAAAAAACGAACAGGTCAGAGAATGAACACACATTCTCTGACCTGTTTTTTTGTTTTTGGCGGCAATCTATTTACTGATAAAGCGCCAGCAATTGATCGGCGGCCTTTTCGGCATATTCCTCAAATTTGCCCTGATCACGGAGATAGAATAGTATCGTATAACGGTCACGCATAACCAGCGCCCTACGAATACCGTCTACCACCACCTGCCTGTCGGTCACGGTGGGGGGCACCTGCATACGAATGCAGAAATCCTCTACCGCATCAAAGTACGGCAGATATTTTTCGATCAACGCTTTCAGATGCGCATCCTTTGTTTCCTTGTACAGCATCTTGTACATAATAGCGATCAGCCGTGTCCCCTCGCACACCTCTAACCCGTGAAGGTGGGGCGGCCTACCATGCTCTACGTCATACAGCTCCCACGCGTGGGCAACGATATGCTCGGACCCGGATGCGGGGCGTGAATTGCCGGTATAGGCCATCCCCAGACCCGTAACCAGAAAGCCCTCCATGATCGCCTTGATGCAATCCTTATCGCGCGCTTCCAGCTTGTAGCCGTTTTCTAAGCACTTATTGGCGGCAGCGATCACGTCCTGCCCTATCTTATCGCAGAAGTATTCGCCTGCGTAATCTCTGGCAAGCTCCCAATCCAGCATGCCGGTATATTTACCAAACATATCGCCAATGCCCGCCAGCATCATCTCATAGGGGGCATCCTTCAACACGTCCAGATCCGCAATGATGTACCGGGGGGTGGTTGCCTGCACGGTAGCCTTAGAGCCGTTGAACAGGAAAGGAGTACCGGCCGAGGCATAACCATCCATCGAGGGGGCGGTAGCAACGACACCGTAAGGAAGATTCAAGCGGTAAGAAGCGATCCTGCAAGAATCGTTGACCGTGCCGGAGCCAACGGCAAGAATGAAATCGGGCAAGAGAGAATATGAAAATATGTTTGGCTTGGCGGCGGGGTCGTTCGCATTCAGTATGATCTTTCCTAAGGTTTCGCAATTCGGTAAGACCACCTCACCATCCAGCACCAGCGTACGAAAATGCTTGCCGCACGCCCTCAAAGCCTCTACCACGCTCTCCCCTGCCGCCGCATAGGTGTTTTCATCGGCTACGACGTAGATCTTGTGGTAATCCTTTAATATCTCGGGAATCTTATTGATCGCCCCCGAGGAGATCTCCCACCCCTCTATGGGTGCTTTGTGCTTTTTCATGGCGCAGCTACATTCAAATTCAATCACAGTTATCACCTCAAAACATGTTTTAGCAAAGAAGGCGGGGAGAACTTCACATCTCACCCCTTTTTCTATTGATAAGAATTGCCTACGGCACAGCCGAGAAAAACTCGTCAAACAGCGCAAGACGCTCGGTCATGTAGCTGACGATCTGGTCGCGGGTGGAATCATCCGGCCCGGGCATGCCCGGCCAGGTCTTACGCTCACATTCGTAGAACACGGGCGGCACGCTGGCAAAAAAGTCGTCAAAGCGGGTAATCAGCGCCGAGGTGCGCATCGGCCCCTCCCGCAGCTCCCAATACCGGGCTACGATCTCGTCTTTATAGTTTTCACACAGCTTTGTCCACAGATTGTTACCATAAAAGTTAAAAT
>JAZQVK010000031.1:0-2607 GCA_045631765.1 Eubacteriales bacterium | reverse complement strand
TTACGCTTTCTGAGATCTGCTATATTTTTTGAAATGTTTATTTCTTTCATAATCAAGTTTCCTTTCCGAATTTCACCGTGAGCTCTTCGGTTGTGATTAAATTATATCACAAAAACAGCAAGAAGTAAACAACTTGTTCGGATTGCATATCAACTCACAGTTGTTCGTCGCTTGTCAAAAACTATACTCGGTTGTTTTTTGCATTTTCCCCCGCTTGCACCCGGGGCAAGCATAGCGCGTGGATGTCCACGCACCATCGGGCAGAAGCCCGAACCCACTATCCTCAGAGAAACAAATGGTTGTAGGGCGAGGGCTTGCTCCCTCCGAAAGATTGTTTTTAAAAATCAAAAACGGGCGTTCAATGAACGCCCCTACAAAATGAATAATCGTTTTATGAAAACAAAGCGGCGGGAGCAAGCCCCCGCCCTACGCTATGAAATGGATTTCTCCGCTAAGAATGCAGAGGTGATGGCCTTTTTCTTTTTATTCCCACTCAATCAACCCATCGGGATAAATGACATGCTCTAACGTGAGGCCGCAAGCGGGTGCCGTCATACCGGCAAGCACGCGGCGCTTCGCCTCTAAGATCGTTTGCACGTCCTGCGGCTCGAGCTTATCGGTGGCAACGGCGATCAGCGTGCCCACGATAATTCTTACCATATTATACAAAAAGCCGTCTCCGTGCACGCGGATATGCACGAGCTGCCCTTCCCGCTCACAGGTGCAGGAAAATACCGTGCGCACCGTGTCTACAATGGCAGAGCCATCAGCCATAAAGGCTGCAAAATCATGCCGCCCCTCGATCAGCTTGGCGGCCTGCCGCATGCGCGAGAGCGCCCGCTCGTCTAAATAGCGCGGGTAATGCCAGGCGCGGTCGGTCAAAAACGGATTGCGCACAGGCGCGTTCCAAATATCGTAGCGGTAGATCTTTCCTTGCGCCGCATAGCGCGGGTGAAAATCAGACGGAGCCTCTGTGCATCGAATCAACGAGATATCCGACGGCAGATGCTCTGCAATGGCCAGCGGCAGTTTTTTTGGTGGAATGGCGGCATGCCCTTCGTCTGCCGGCTCGATCAGCACGCAAAATTCCTCGGCGTGCACGCCGCTATCCGTGCGGCTGCAGCCGCTGACCCGGCAAGGGCAAGCGAAGAGTGCCTCACACGCCCGGCAAAGGTCGCCTTGCACGGTTCTTCTATTCGGTTGTACCTGGTACCCGGAAAACGCCGTTCCCAGATACTGAATGAAAGCAAGATAACGCATGAAGGCTTCCTATCTCTAAAGCTTATAGGCTGATTCCAAACGGATTCAGATAATTGATATAGAAAATGCTTGCAAGGAACAGGCACATCAAGACCAGCGCCACGAAATCACGGGCGTGGTATTGCAGCTTATGCAGCTTAGTTCTACCCTTGCCGCCACGGTAGCAGCGACATTCCATAGCGATGGCCAGATCCTCTGCCCGCTTAAAGGCAGATACGAACAGCGGCACCAGCACGGGGATCAGCGCCTTGGCACGCTTGACAAGCGAGCCGTTTGCAAAATCGGCGCCGCGTGCCTTTTGCGCATTCATAATTTTATCCGTTTCCTCGATCAGGGTGGGGATAAAGCGAAGCGCAATGGTCATCATCATGGCAAAATCGTGCACCGGAATGTGCAGCAGCTTTAAGGGGGCCAGCAGCTCCTCGATCGCGTCGGTCAGGGTGATCGGCGAGGTGGTATAGGTCAGGAAGATGCTGGTAACCATGATCAGCACCACCACACGCACCGAGGTCAGCACCGCGCGCAGCACACCAATGCGATAGATGGTGGGGCGCCAAACGAGAGAAAAGATCGGTATTTCAGCCTGCCAGAGCGGTGCCTCAGAGGCATCCCCCGTCAGAAAAATATTGATCAGCGCCGTGAACACCAGCACAAACAAGATCGGCTTCAGGCCGCGCAGGATCGTAATGATAGAAATGCGGCTAAGAAGGATCAGCAAAAACGAAACGGCAAGCAGCGCCGCAAAGCCAATGATATTCTGCGCGCAGAAAATAGCAACGATGTACAAGATCGCCACGATCAGCTTCGCGCGCGGATCCATGCGGTGAATGACCGAATTACCCGGGAAATATTGCCCAAGCGTAATATCCTTAAGCATGGTCGCCCTCCCCCGCCGGCTGCGGAGCGGTTGACACCGCCTTCTTCCTTTGCAGGGCGCGCATATAGGCCTCTGCCACGCCGGAAACGGTATACAGGCTGCCCTCTAACGGCACGCCGCGCTTTTGAAGCGCCAAGGCAAAGCGTGCGATGTGCGGAATATCCAGCCCCACCTCGGCAAGCTCCTTAGAGCGAGAAAAGACCTCGTCTACCGTGCCGGTCAAAAACACCTCGGCATGGTTGAGCGCCACGATGCGGTCACAGTATTGTGCCATATCCTCCATGCTGTGGCTGACCAGAATGACCGTTGCGTTACAAGAGCGCTGATACTCGCGCAGACCACCAAGAATATCGCTTCTGCCAAGCGGGTCAAGGCCGGCAGCAGGCTCATCCAGCACCAGCACCTCAGGCCGCATGGCAATAATGCCGGCAATGGCGGCACGCCGCTTCTGCCCGCCGGAAAGCGCAAAG
>JAZQVK010000030.1:0-3366 GCA_045631765.1 Eubacteriales bacterium | reverse complement strand
CTCCGGGAGGTAGCGAAGCGAAGCAATCTAAGCCTCCCTCCGGGAGGGAGGTGTCGCGACACCGCAGGTGGCGTGACGGGAGGAGTACCGGGTAGGAGAGTTTACAGAAAGAAAAGGAATATTCTTACGTGTAAATTCTCTGATAGGTATTCCCTTTCCCGGTTGATATGCTTTATAAAACAAAGCAAGAATAGAGTTTATCTATCAGCTTATTCAAGCTACCCGTTACTCCCTCAGTCACGGCAAGCCGTGACAGCTCCCTCCCGGAGGGAGCCTAAGATACCCATAAAAGTTTTTGGGGGTCCGGGGTCTTTTTTCAAAAAGACCCCAGCGCATTCCCCTATTAAAAGAGGCAAACATGGATAGAAGAAAAGTAGTACTCAGCGAGAGCATTGAATTTCCCGAGCAGAAGATCGTTGCGCAGAATATGGAAAAGCGTGTTCGCACGTCCTTCCTTGAATATTCGATGAGCGTCATTACCTCCCGTGCCCTGCCCGACGTGCGTGACGGCATGAAGCCCGGCCAGCGGCGTATCCTGTACGCGATGTACGAGGATCACCTGACCTCCGACAAGCCCTTCCGCAAGTCGGCGACGACGGTCGGTAACGTGCTTGGTCGGTACCACCCGCACGGTGATGCGGCCGTGTACCAGACGATGGTGCGCATGGCGCAGGATTTTTCGCTGCGCTATCCGCTGATCGAGGGTCACGGTAACTTTGGTAACGTAGACGGTGACGGCGCTGCCGCTTACCGTTATACCGAGGCGCGCATGGCCAAGATCGCGAACGAGATGATGGACGGCATTGAAAAGAACGTGGTGGACATGGTGCCGAACTTTGATTCGAGCCGCCGCGAGCCCACGGTTCTGCCCTCCCGCTTCCCAAACGTCTTGGTCAACGGCTCTGTCGGTATTGCGGTGGGTATGGCCACCAACATCCCCCCGCACAACCTGGGCGAGGTGATCGACGGTGCGGTCTACCGCATCGACCACCCGGAATGCTCGGTCGAGGAGCTGATGCAGTTCATCAAGGGGCCGGACTTCCCTACCCACGGCCAGATCTACGGCAGCCGCGGCATCATGGATGCATACACCACCGGCCACGGCCGCGTGATGGTGCGCGCCCGCTGCCGCATCGAGGACGAGCATCACCGCATCATCGTGACCGAGATCCCCTATATGGTGAACAAGAGCATGCTGGTAGAGAGTATTGCGGGCCTGGTCAAGGATAAAAAGATCGAGGGCATTACCGGCCTGCGTGACGAATCCGGTCGTGCCGGCATGCGCATCGTGATCGAGTATCGCCGGGATGCGAACGGCGAGGTCATTCTCAACCAGCTCTACAAATACACCCAGCTACAGGACACCTGCGCGGTGAACATGCTGGTGCTGGTAAACGGCGAGCCGAAGGTGCTGCCGCTGGCCGCGATGCTGGATAATTACATCGGCTTCCAAAAGGAGATCGTAGAGCGCCGCACGCGCTTTGACTTAGAGAAGGCGCTGCGTGAAATGCACATCTTAGAGGGCTACAAGATCGCCATTGACCATATCGACGAGGTGATCGCCCTGATTCGCGCATCTGACTCGATTCCCGATGCGAAGGAGCGCCTGATGGAGCGTTTTGCGCTGACCGAGGTGCAGGCACAGGCCATCGTGGAGATGACGCTGGGCAAGCTCTCCGGCCTTGAGAGACAGAAGGTGGAGGAGCGGCTCCAGAAATTGGCCGAGATCGTGGCTGATCTGCGCGATATTCTTTCAAGCCCCGTGCGCGTGGCCACCATCGTGAAGGACGAGATGACCGCCCTGCGTGATAAATATGCCGACCCGCGCCGCACCGAGCTGTGCGAGGCGGTAGACGAGATCGACCTGGAGGATCTGATCGAGCGGCACACCTGCGTCATTACCTTGACGCGTGAGGGCTACATCAAGCGCCTGCCGGCCGATACCTACACCGCACAGAACCGCGGCGGTAAGGGTCTGATCGGTATGACGACCAAGGAGGAGGACTTTGTTGACAACCTGCTGGTGGCCAACAGCCATTCCTACCTGATGCTGTTTACCAACCGTGGGCGCGTGCACACGGTAAAGGCCTACCGGATCCCCGAATCCTCGCGCACGGCGAAGGGCACCAACGTGGTGAACATTTTGGAGTTGGGCGAGGGTGAGAAGGTGACCACGATGATCGCGGTCAACGATTTTGAGACCGGCGAGAGCCTGACGATGGTGACAAGGCAGGGTACGATCAAGCGTACCGCGCTTTCCGAGTTCTCGAACCGCCGCCGTGGCGGTAAGATCGCCCTGACGCTTGACGAGGGGGACGAATTGTGGTTCGTGCGCCGCACAAGAGACGATGAGGAGCTGGTGATCGCGACCGAGATGGGTCAGGCCATCCGCTTCCGCGCGGATAACGTGCGCGTGATGGGCCGCGGCGCGCGCGGCGTGCGCGGCATTCGCCTGTCGGGCGATGATTTCGTGGTCGGCGTGGCCGTGGTGGATGAGAGCCGCGAGCTGCTGACGGTGACCAAGGGCGGCTACGGTAAGCGCACGAGATTTGAAGATTTCAGACAGATGAAGAACCGCGGCGGCATGGGCGTATGCTGCCAGAAGATCAGCGATAAGACCGGGCGCCTGGCCTCGATCGCCACGGTGAGCGAGAGCGACGACGTGATGATGATCACCTCGGCCGGTACGATGATCCGTATGCCGGTGGCCGGTATTCCGGTCTATTCCCGCGGTGCGGGCGGCGTGATCGTGATGCGCCTGGAGGAGGGCGCCGAGATCATCTCGTTTGCGCGTGTAGAAAAGGCCGAGGAGATCGAAAAGAGCCTGGCCGCCGAGGAAGAGACCATTGCCACCCTGCCCACCCCGGATGTCGAGGAGGAAAAGGCCGACGCCGAGCGCGCCGCCGCCGATGAAGATGCCGAAATGGAAAAAGAGGACACGCATCTCACGGTGGAGGAGGAGTAAGGGCAGTAAGGACGAGGGGGATTGCGGAAATTTTTTGCATAAAGGAGAGGCGTATTGGGAACTTTTTGAAAAAAGTTCCCAAACCCTCAAAAACCTTTTGGGAAAAGGATATGGTTCCCGCAAGTATTCCGTAGGGGCCGACGTCCTCGACGGCCCGCAAGAGGTTGGACGAACGCTATAGCCGGAATTTTTCCGGTGGTTGCCCCATTCGGTGCCACGCCGATACAGGTTAAAGAGGGACTGCCTGCCACAGCCCGGCTCTCTGAACTGCGTTAACCGCACGGAACCTGTTTGCGTTCCGCAAACGAGCACCGGCAGAAAAAGATGGCCGATGAAAGCCTCCCTCCGGGAGGGAGGTGGCATTTTGCCGCAGGCAAAATGACGGAAGGAGTACCGGGTAG
>JAZQVK010000029.1:0-24523 GCA_045631765.1 Eubacteriales bacterium | reverse complement strand
GTCTCCCTCGCGAATCCAGCCTATGCGGCGCAGAGTCTCGGAAAACAGGAGAGAGAGCAGCGCCGGCAGGATAAAGCAGATAAGCAGCAGGCCGACCCAAAAGAGGGGCGTGCGCTCGGCCGTGGCGGTGATGATGCCAAGCGGCCCTACCAGGCCGCAGGTGCCCATGCCGGCAGAAACACCGGTACACTCCAGACGGAATAGGGTGGTGGAAAGCGGCCCCGTAATGGCGGAGGCCAGCGTAGCCGGGATCCAGATGCGTGGGTTGCGAATAATGTTGCCCATCTGTAGCATCGAGGTGCCAAGCCCCTGCGCTACCAGACCGCCAAAACGGTTTTCGCGGAAGCTGATGACCGCAAAGCCGATCATCTGCGCGCAGCAGCCGGCCGCCGCCGCACCACCCGCCAGGCCGGAAATACCGATCATGGCACAGATCGCGGCCGAGGAGATCGGCAGTGTGAGGATCACACCCACCACGACCGAGATCAGAATACCCATCAGGACGGGCTGCATCACGGTGGCGGTATTGATCAGCTCACCAAGCCAATACATCACGTAGGCCACGCCGGGGCAGATCAGCAGTCCCAAAAGAAAGCCGGACATAATGGTAACGAAGGGGGTCACCAGAATATCGATCTTGGTCTCTTTTGAGACCAGCTTACCAAGCTCGATTGCTACCAGCGCGCAGAAAAAGGCACCCGCCGGGCCTGCCGTCAGCGTTTTTTCGGCACCGCCTATCATAAATTCCGCGCCCAGGCTGTAGCCGGCCAGGCCTACCACACCCGCACTGCAAAGCACCAGCGGCGGGGCCCCCAGGGTAGAGGCAATGGCCACGCCCAGCATGGCACCGGTGGCCTGCGAGGCAAAGGCGGCGGCATCACTCAGCACGGCAAGACCGGTATATTGGCCGATCGTGCTGAGAATGGTGCCCATGAGCAGGGTGGCAAACAGCGCCAGCGCCATTGAACCCATGGCATCAACAAAATACTGCTTAGGAGAAAGGCTTATGTTCTTTTTTTCTAAAAATCGACGAAGGATATTTTTTTCATTTTGCGTGTTGGTTTCTCTCTTATGGCGCACGGTGCCTTACCCCTTTTTCGTTTTTTACCATTATAAGGCCTCGCGGTAAAAAAGTCAATTCCTTTCGCGGTTTTTGTAGAAAAATATGCCTTTTTTCTTTGAGGAAAAATATGAAAAACGCTTGACTTTATCGGTCGACTGTGATAATATAGGCGCGAGGTAGGGAAGGGAGGTTTTTTGCTATGGCAAAGGTAATTAACGAACAAAAAAAGCACACACCCGCACCGCGGGCACAGGTGTTTACCGATGAAGAGGTGATCGGGCTTGAGCAAAGCTTTATTGACTCTTATTTGAGCAGCGATACCCGTCCTATTCGCATCCTGTTCCGCATTTACCGCCGCTTCTGGCGTGAGCTGCTGGTCTCGATGTTCTTTTATTTCTTAAAGACCAGCCCGGTGCTGGCCCTGCCGATCGTTACCTCCAATATCATCAACGTGGTGGCATATGAGACCGGTGATATGGTTGTGCCCCACCTGCTGATGAACATTGGTGTTATGGTGTTACTGCTATTGTTGAACATTCCCACGCATATGCTTTACGTTCGCTACCACAGCATGGTGGTGCGGCGTGTAGAGGCCGGCCTGCGCGGTGCCATGGTGCGCAAGCTGCAGCAGCTTTCCATTACCTTTCATAAGGAGATGCAGAGCGGCCGTATTCAATCTAAGCTCATGCGTGATGTAGAAACGGTGCAATCGCTTTCTGATCAGATCTTTTCCAATATTCCCGGTGTGCTGATCAATATGATCACCGCTTTGACCGTGGTGATTACCACCCAGCCTACGATGTTTGTCTTTTTCATGCTCTGTATTCCCACCGCGGTGGCTACGGTGCGTCTGTTCCGCAACGGTATCAGCCGCCGTAACAGTGAATACAGGAAGAATATGGAGACTGCCTCTGCCGGCTTGATGGATATGGTAGAGATGACGCAGATCACCCGTGCTCACGCGCTTGAAAACCGCGAGATCAAAAAAATGACCGCCCGCCTGAACGAGGTAGCCAACACCGGTTTCCGCCTGGATATGGTGCAGGCGCTCTTTGGCTCCTGCTCGTGGGTGGTGTTTAACATCTTTCAGCTGGTGTGTCTGGTCTTTTCCTCGTATATGGCCTGGCAAGGGGCGATCCAGGTGGGTGACATTTCGCTCTACCAATCCTATTTCTCCTCGCTGACCGGGCAGGTATCTGCCATTATCGGCATGCTGCCCATTATCACCAAGGGGTTAGAATCGGTACGCTCGATCGGTGAGATCCTCAGCAATACCGATATTGAGGATAACACCGGCAAGATCAAAATGACCTCGCTGCGCGGTGAATATGAGTTTCGCGGTGTGCACTTTCATTACGAGGATGACCAGCCCCTGCTGCGCGGGCTTGACCTGCACGTGAGAGAGGGCGAGACCATTGCCATCGTGGGTGAAAGCGGCTCTGGCAAATCCACCATTCTGAACCTGGTTATCGGCTTTAATTTGGCACAAGAGGGCCAGGTGCTGGTCGACGGGTTAGATATTAAAGAGATCGACCTGCACAGCTACCGCAAGCATATTGCCATTGTGCCCCAAAACAGCGTGCTGTTTACCGGCACGATCCGTGAAAATATTACCTACGGCATCAAAAACGTGACTGACGAGCTGATCGCCCGCGCGCTGGAGGCGGCGCGGCTAACAAGCTTTATCAACACCCTTCCGCGCGGGGTGGATACGATGCTGGAGGAGCATGGCGCCAATCTTTCCGGCGGCCAGCGCCAGCGCCTTTCGATTGCGCGTGCTATTATCCGCGATCCGGACGTGATCATTTTAGACGAGGCAACCTCGGCGCTGGACAGCATTTCGGAAAAAGAGATCCAGCACGCTATTAACAACCTCACCAAAAACCGCACCACCTTTATTGTGGCGCATCGCCTTTCTACTATTCGGGATGCCGATCGCATTGCCGTTATCAAGGGGGGCATGTGTGTGGAGATCGGCTCTTATGAGGAGCTGATGGCTGCCCAGGGTGAATTTTATCGCATGCAAACGGCACAGTAAAGGAGAAAAAGAATGCGCCTTGCAACGACAACAGCTGATTTTAGCGCCTATACGTCCTCACAAATAGAGGCCATGCGATATATCCGCGAGGCAGGCTTTCGCTATGTGGATTACAACTTTGGCATGGACTATGCCGTAAGCGGCGGCGCTTATGCCGACGATTGGCAGGGATATGTTGACGGCGTTCTGCAGGAGGCTGAGCGACTGGGGCTGCAATTTGTTCAAGCGCACGCGCCAATGGGCTTTGGCACACCTATCGTACCGGGCAAGGAGCGCGATCGGCTGATTGCGGCTACCAAGCGTAGCATCGAGGTATGTGCCGCGCTGGGCATCCCCAATCTGGTCGTTCATTCCGGCTATAGCAAGGGGCTGACAAAGGCAGAGACCTTTGCGCAAAATAAGAGCTTCTACCTGGACATTTTGCACACAGCAGAGGAGCAGGGGATTACGATCTTATCTGAGAACTTTGATATCATGTGTCTGCCCGATTATTATTGGGTAGATAACGTGCAGGATCTTGTAGAGCTGATCGATTATATCGACCACCCGCTTTTGCATGCCTGCTGGGATGCAGGGCATGGCAATATGCAAAAAACGCCGCAGGACGAGGCGCTTCGTCTGCTTGGCAAGCACGTCTATGCCCTACACGTGCAGGATAATTTTGGCAATGCCGACCAGCACATGGCGCCCTATATGGGCAGCCTAAATCTGGATTCGCTCATGCATGGGTTGATGGATATCGGCTACACGGGCTATTTTACCTTTGAGGCCTGTAGTATGTTTTCTGCCATTGGTAAACGGCAACCCTTTTTGCAGGATACCCGCTTGCTTTTGCCGCCGCTTGCCCTGCGGCAAAAGGCTGAGGAGCTGCTCTACGGCATCGGCGAGCATATCCTCACCACTTACCATTGCTTTGAAGAATAAGAAGGAGACCTGGTGTGATACTCTGAAAGGGCGTATCACACCAGGCCTCTTTTTTATGCCTTATTTTCCTTTCGATATTGAGATGGCGTGCTGCCGATCTTTTCCCGAAACAGGCGGCTGAAGTAGTAGGGGTCCTCATACCCCACCGCCTGCGCGATCTCGGCAATGCTATAGTTAGAGGAGCGTAGCATATTCTTAGCCTTTTCTAACCGTACCCAATGCAGGTAGGCAATGGGCGTGCCGTTCCCACCTGCCTGAAACAGGCGGCGTAAATGCACCTCTGAAATGCCGGCGTGTGCGGCCATATCGGCGACAGAAAGTGCAGGGTCGGTATAATGCTCCAGAATGTAGGCCGTTATTGTGGCAAAGGTCTGGTTGCGCTTAGCGTACTGCTTATGCTCGGCCTTTAGTGCCTCGTAATAAATGCGGTAGAGAATGCTGTAGGCCTTTGGCAGCCCGTAGGGGCTTTTTTGCAGCCACAGGTGAAAAAAATTTGAAAAATCATGGCTCACCGTGGGTGAAATATCCTTGAACAAACAGCCGCTGGGCGAAATTTCGCCCTTGTTAAAATCAAAGTCAATACAGATGAATTTTGTCCTTTTGTGTACGTTGATCGTATAGTCACTCCCCTTGGCCAGGTAGAATACGCTTTGGGCACCTACGTGCATGGTGTTGTGCGCAAAGCAGTAGTCGGCTTCGCCATAGTAATAGTAAACAAAGGCATCACACCGCCGCCCGTGGTTGCGTAGCTGCCCGGGGTTAAATTCACCCTCAAACACCGTATGAATGCTCGTAATCGTCAATCCGCTTTCCATGCCGCACCTCCTATCGCTATTATACTGAGGAACGGCGTGCTTGTCAACAAAAATGATCGAAAAATCCATTTTTTTGTTTTCTCTATTGCATCGGCGGAAAAAGCATGCTATACTGAAAACATCCCAATATACAAGGAGAACCGCTATGGATGACGAAAATGCGCTCTTCTTCCCCTACCTGCCGGAGGAGGATCGAAAAACCATAGAAAATAAATATCATAAAACTGATGAGGCCTTTGATTCGATGAATCGCATGGCCTATCACGGCTATGCGTATGATGCCGCCACCGGCATGACAGACGAGGAGATCAAGGAAGGGCTTGCCTCGCTTGCCACCTCTCTGCAGGGAGAGGGGCACCCCATGATCAAGGCGCGCATGGTAGAATACGTGCTGGATCATACGCGCATTGATATCAACGAGCACGACTATTTTATCGGCCTGTATTCCTGGGGGCGATTGATCGACCCCTATACGGTAGACCCCTGGTATCGCGACATCCGCGAATCGGTGGCCCGCGAGCTTGGCAACCGGGATATGGAGGCATTGAACCGCGCCGGCGCGGTATGGATCAACCTGGATTTTGACCATTCGGTGCCCGACTGGGATTCGATGGCCGCCCTCGGCTTTCCCGGTCTGCTTGCGCGGCTGGAGGCTTCTTACCGCCGCCTGCGGGATGGTGGCGAGCTGAGCGCGAAGCAGGAGCAGTTCTTCCTTGCTGCCCGGGTGGAATACGAGGCAATTTTGCGCTTTATCGACCGGCTTCTTCGCCTCGCACAGACCAAGCCGTTTGAAAAAGCACCGCTCATTGCCGAGTCGCTTGCCCATCTGCTGTCTGGCGCACCGCAATCGACCTATGATATGCTGCAAATGATCTACCTCTACTTCATGATCTCGGAATGTATCGGCCACTACCAGGTGCGCTCGCTTGGCTACGGGCTGGACGGCACGCTTTATCCCTTTTTCAAGCGCGATTTAGAAAGCGGGCGCTTTACGCGCGAGCAGCTGACCGCCTTTCTTTCCTATTTCCTGATGCAGTTTTCGGCCATGGGCAATTATTGGGGTCAGCCCTTTTACCTCGCCGGCACCAATGCCGATGGCAGCACTAAGGTAAACGAGCTTTCTTGCCTAATCCTTGACGTGTACGATCGTCTTGGCATCTATAATCCCAAGATCCAGATCAAGCTCAGCGCCACCACCCCGCGCGAATTTGTAGACCGCGCCCTGCGTATGATCAAGGGCGGTTCTACCAGCATCGTTTTTTGCAATGAGGATATCATCCTTAAGGCCATGATGCGCGGTGGCGCCAGCTATGAGGAGGCCTGTGAGGCGGTGGTGAAGGGCTGCTATGAATATGCCATCAAGGCGGCCAGTATTCCGATCTCCTTTAGCACCTTTAATGCGCTGAAGCCGATCAGCCTGGTGTTTCATAATGGCTGTGACCCGCAAACCGGCCTGCCGATCGGCTGCCAAACGGGTGACGTAGCCACCTTTACCAGCTTTGAACAATTCTACGATGCCTACCGCCGCCAGTTTACCTACATGATCGAAAAGGCCATGAAATGGATCGGGGCCTTAGAGCGGCACGTGCACGAGGTCAATCCATCCTTGCTCTATTCCGGCACCATCCCACGCTGCGCAAAGACCCTGACCGACGCGACCGATGCCGGCGTGCATAACGTTTCTGATATGTGGCTCAATGGCTTTGCCAGCGCGGTCGATTCGCTGATGGCGGTCTATGAGCTGGTGTTTGAGACCGGCGTGACCACGCTTGCCGAGCTGAAAGCGGCACTTGACAGCAACTGGCAGGGGCACGAGCTGCTGCGCCGCCGGGCGCTGGCCTGCCGACATAAATACGGCCGCGGCGACCGCCTGGCCGACCTGTATGCCAACGCCATTCACCAATTTTTCGCCTCGCATTTTGTGGGGAGAAGGAATTGCCACGGTGGCAATATCGAATACGAGCTGCATTCTGCCCGCGCCTTTATCGGCATGGGTGAAAACACCGCCGCCACGCCGGATGGGCGCTTAGCAGGGGAGGAGACCTCGAAAAACGGCTCACCCTCCAACGGGGCAGATAACAAGGGCGTGACCGCCCTGCTCCGCTCGGCCTCTACGCTTGACCTCTCGCTTTCCGATTCCGGCGCCTGCCTTGACTGCATGCTGCACCCCAGCGCCCTACAGGGCGAGGATGGGGTCGACGTGCTGTACGGCATTCTTCGCGCCTACCATGACAAGGGCGGTGCCTCGATCCATTTTAATATCTTCTCGCCGGATATGCTGCGTGACGCGCAGACGCACCCGGAAAAATACGAAACGCTGCAGGTGCGCGTCTGCGGTTGGAACGTGCTGTGGAACAACCTGACCCGCGCCGAGCAGGATGCCTATATCAAACGCGCGGAGGGGGTTGCCTAATGGAGCAAGCAGCAACGATTTTCGCGATCAAGCACTTTGCTATTCATGATGGCGATGGCATTCGCACCACCGTCTTTTTCAAGGGCTGCCCGCTGCGCTGCGCCTGGTGCCATAACCCCGAGGGGCTTGCCGCCACGCCACAGTTAGCCTATTACGCGCATAAGTGCCTTTCCTGCGGTGAATGTGTAGCCGCCTGCAAGAGCGGGGCGCACCGTATAGAGGAGGGGCTTCACCACTATGAAAAAGAGGCATGCACCGCCTGCGGCGCGTGCGAAGAGGCTTGCCTTGGCAATGCGCTTGCATTCTTTGGCCGGCGCATGACGGTTGCCGACCTGCTGCCCACTCTGTTGGAGGATATTGATTTTTACCGCACCTCGGGTGGCGGGGTGACCCTTTCTGGTGGGGAATGTCTTTGTCAGGCCGATTTTTGTGCTGCGCTCCTGCAAGAGCTGAAAAAGGCCGGTATTCACACCGCGGTGGATACCTGCGGTTTTGTACCGCGCACGGCGCTTGACAAGGTCATGCCGTACACCGATATTTTCCTCTACGACCTTAAGGCGGTGGATGAAGAGGTGCACCTGGCCTGCACCGGGCAATCAAATAAGCAGATCTTAGAGAACCTGGCCTACCTTGATGCCTGCGAAAGGCCGATCGAGATCCGCATTCCCTACGTGCCGGGGTATAACGATGGGGAGATTGAAAAAATGGCCAAGCTGCTTTCCACCATGAAGCAGGTGCGCCGTGTACGCGTGCTGCCCTACCACAATTACGCCGGCTCAAAATACGCCGCCCTGGGGCTGGCGCATACCCTGCCGCCCACGCTGCCCACCGATGGGGCCATTGCCGCGGCCGAGGCATGCCTGCGTGCCTATGGTCTGCCCTTATAAAAGAGAACCGAAACGCGATGCGTTTCGGTTCTCTTTTCGTATTAAAGCGCCACCCGTGTGTCGCGTTCGGCATGCAACTTGGCAAAATAAGAGAGAACGGCTTTTCGGGTGATCAGACCGATAAAGCAGCCGCGGTCATCCACCACCGGGGCAAAATTTCGCTCCTCTACGTGCTCTAACAGGTCTGCCATGGTCGCATCGGCACGCACGGCCGGGTTCCATTCGGTGCGGATCAGGGTGTGCACCGGTGTTTCCTCTTGGTCTTTCAGGTCAGGCTTGCGGGAATTGACCAGGTGCCAAAGAAAATCGCCCTCGGTCAGGGTGCCCACGTATACGCCGCCATCGTCGATCACAGGCAGGGCGTTGTAGCCGTGGTGGCGCATCTTTTCCAGCGCCTGGCGCACGCTGCTCTTGTCATCAATATAGGCGGTGTTGCTCTTGGGGGTGATGAAACGCATAATGCTTTCCATTCGTTACTCCTTTGTTGGTGGAATGAAGCGAGCGCGGGAAAGGTCTACGCGCCCGTCAGGCAGAAAGGGTACGCCCTCGTTTTCCAGCAGGGCACGCTGCACCTCCTCGCCGCCAAAGGCAAAGGCAGGCGCGAGTCTCCCCTCGCGATTGACCACCCGGTGGCAGGGAATGACCCCCGGCGCGGGGTTTTGGTGCAGGGCGTAGCCCACCACGCGCGCCATGCGGGGGTTGCCTGCCAGCGCGGCAACGCCGCCGTAGGTCATCACGTATCCACGGGGGATGGTCTTTACGGCGGCGTAGATCTTTTCAAAGGTATTCATAAAAGCGTCTTGCATCAGCCGCACAGCGCTGTGCCGATCACGGTGGCATACTGCGCGTTTTCGGGGATCATGAAGTTTACGTCAAACAGCGAGGAAAGCGAGGCAAAAACCGTCTTGGCATAGGGCACCCCGGTCAGATTGCCGGTCAGCACAATGTCCTTTACCCCGCGCGAGCGCGCTGCAAACAGCGCCAGCATGCCCACCGTTTCAAACACCATGTTCAGAATGCCCAGCGCCACGTCAGCCGGGGTAGCAATATCGGAAAGCTTGCCGAAGTTCGAGGCGGTCAGAATGTCCGAAAGACCTACCGAGGTATCCTTTTTGGTAATATCGCCAATGCGCAGATCAATGCTGGAAAGGTCGCCGTCCTTGGCTAAATCAGCCAGGTGAGAGATCTCCTCAATGCCCAGCATCTTTTTAGAAAGGCCGATCAGTGTGCCGCCACCAACGCCCGTGCCGCCAAGATAATCGGCATCCTGCCCCTCCTTGGCGTGTACGATGGCGGTGCCGGTGCCCATGCTGACCACCATGGCCCGAGAAAGGCCGGAAAGGTATAGCCCACCAAGGCCGATGCTCTTGAATTCCGGCACCGTGCCACAGGGAAGGTCGTAGATCGGGCGGGAAAGGTAAGAGGAGCCTACCCCCGTCATCAGCACCTGCTCGATGTCTGAAAGGGCTAAGCCGTTCAGGTCGGTAAATTTACCAAAGGCACCGTAGATCGAGGTCATCGGGTCGGTGGCCTTGACAAACAGCGGGTCTATCAGCCGGCGGGAAGTGCCCTCCTTGCGAAAGCCTACGATCTTGGTGGTGCTGCCGCCCACGTCAATTCCTATCACAACGCCCATATGAGTCCTCCATATTTCTTATTTCCATATTCATTGTAGCATAGGAATGGGTAAAAATCAAGAAATTACCGTGAACTTTCCGTGTCGCAAATATTTTTTCGCCCTTTGGCCATACTATTTTATGACCGCATAGCGGAAAAATGATGATAAAAGAGGAAAGAAATCATGCAGAATCAGAATTACCAGAACCAGCAGAGCAAGCAGAGTCAGAATCAGCAGCAGAACCAGAGCCAGAATCAGAACCAGCAGCAGAACAAGCAGCAGAACAAGCAGAGCCGCTGAGCGCGGTGATGGAAAAGCGGGAATTTTCCCGCTTTTTTATTTTGTTCTTGCATTGCTACGCCTGATGTGATACAATAAAAAGAGAATAGACGTATAGAAGGATGGTGCAGGATGAGCGAACTGGAAAAACGGTACCTTGCCGCAAAGCGCCGGCTGTTTGACATATATTACGAGGCGGAGCTGAATCCCCAGCAGAGAGAGGCCGTTTGCACGGCAAACGGCCCGCTCTTGATCTTAGCCGGTGCCGGTAGCGGTAAGACCACGGTGCTGGTGCGTCGCATCGTTTTTTTAATTAAATATGGCAACGCCTATGAAAGCAATGCCGTGCCCCCCGAGCTGAGCGAGGAGAGCGTGGCGGATATGGAGCGGGCAGCCGGCCTCTCGCATGAGGAGATCGGCTACATATTGCCTGAGTTTATCTCAGAGCCCTGTCCACCCTGGTCAATCTTGGCCATCACCTTTACCAACAAGGCTGCGCGCGAGATCCGCGAGCGCCTATCTGCCGCCTTTGATAACGAAAGCATGGCTGAGGATATTTGGGCCGGCACCTTCCATTCCATTTGCGTGCGCATTTTGCGTCGCTTTGGCGAGCGGGTGGGCTATGCCTCCAATTTCTCGATCTACGATACCGATGAGAAAAAACGCCTGGTGAGCGAGTGCATGAAACGGCTGGAGATTGATGAAAAGCTGCTTTCGGTACGCACGGTGATGAACGAGATCAGCCGTGAAAAGGATGCGCTGCGCGCACCCGGTGCCATCCCACCGGCCGATCTGCGCGAAAAGCATATCGCCCGCATCTACGCCGCCTATAACCAGCGCCTAGCAGCGGCCAACGCCGTGGATTTTGACGATATTATTATGAAAACGGTCGAGTTGCTGGAAAACAACCCTGACGTGCTGCAATATTACCAAAACCGCTTCCGCTACGTGTCGGTGGATGAGTACCAGGATACCAACTATGCCCAGTTCCGCCTGGTGGAGCTGCTTACCGCCACCCGCCGCAACATTATGGTGGTGGGTGATGACGATCAAAGCATTTACAAATTCCGCGGTGCCACCATTGAAAACATTCTGAATTTTGATAAGACCTACCCGGATGCCAAGGTCATCAAGCTGGAGCAGAATTACCGCTCTACCAAAACCATTCTGGATGCGGCCAACGCCGTGATTGCCCACAATACCGAGCGGCATCAAAAGACCCTGTGGTGTGCCGCAGGCCTGGGTGAAAGGATCGTGTTGCACCACAGCGCCTCCCAGGAAAAGGAGGCGGCCTATATCGTCGATAAGATCACCGAGTTGGTTGTGCGAGAACGGCGCTCCTACCGTGATTTTGCCGTGCTCTACCGTGTCAACGAGCTGGCAAGAACCTTAGAAAGCAGCTTTACCAAAAGCGGCATCCCCTACCGCGTGCTGGGCGGCCAGCGGTTCTTTGACCGCAAGGAGATCCGCGATATCGTGGCCTACCTGGTGGTGATCGAAAACGGGCGGGATGACCAAAAGCTGAAGCGTGTGATCAACGAGCCCAAGCGTAAGATCGGCCAGGCCACCGTTGATGCCCTTGCCGAGATCGCCGATCGCCAGGGGCTTTCCATGCTTGCCGTGCTGGAGCGCTGCGAGGAATACGTGGCACTTTCCAAGGCGGCTGCGCACCTGCGCGAATTCGTTGCCCTGATCCACCGTCTACGCGAGGCAGCCCGTGGCCCGGTATCGGTGCTGGTAGAAAAAACAATCAACGAGACCGGCTACCGCCGCATGTTAGAGGAGGCAGGCGAAGAGGGGGAGATCCGCTTGCAAAGCGTCAACGAGCTTGTTTCTGCCGCCATCGAATATGAAAAGCGGGCAGGGGAGGGCGCATCACTTTCCGGCTTCTTAGAGGAGGTTGCCCTCGTTTCTGACGTTGATAAATACGATGAAAATGCCGATGCCGTGGTGCTGATGACCATTCACAGCGCTAAGGGGCTGGAATTTCCCGTGGTGTTCCTTGCCGGTATGGAGGAGGGGATCTTCCCCGGTACGCCCTGCTTTGCTGATCCGGAGGAAATGGGTGAGGAGCGCCGCCTGGCTTACGTGGCCATCACCCGCGCCAAGGAGCGGCTCTTCCTTTCCTGCGCGCACACGCGCCTGCTGTACGGTCGCACACAGGCAAACCCCGTTTCTCGTTTTGCCGCGCAGGAGATCCCTGCCGGCCTGCTATCCGAGGAGGAGGACGAAATGCCCTACTTCGGTGCTACACGCGGCGCCGGCGCCCGACCCGCCCCCGGCATCTCCCAGCCGCATGCGCCGCAAAGGCCGCAGCGCATGAGCATTTCGCCTGAATTTTTGCAGCGTGCCTCCGTGGCCGGGGGCGAGGGCGGCAAGAGAAAGTCGCTTGAAAAATTTGGTGTGGGCGAGCGCGTTCGCCACGCCGTTTACGGCCCCGGTACGGTGCTTTCTGCCCGCGATATGGGCGGCGACGTGCTGTACGAGGTAGAATTTGATAACGGTCAAACCAAAAAATTAATGGCGACCTATGCCAGAATGATACGCGAATAAAGGAGAAAACCAAGATGGAAAAAATCGTCAAGGATATGAAGATCACCGTGGCTGATAGCGGCGCGGTTGGGATTGCGGTGTTGGGAGAAAACACTTTTTTGTCAGACGGCTGCCCATTTGAGCTTGCCATTGACGGGAGTACTTTGAGCCATCATGCTACGCTGAAGGAACAGCGGGAGGAAGAAAACGCTCTCCTGCTTACCTATGCCTTTCCCTATGGGATGGAGGCAACTGCCAGAATCAAGATGATTCCCGGCACCTCGGTGGTTGAGCAAACGGTTACCGTTGTTAACCGCGGTGAGGAAATGCACGTGTTGACCGCCGTTACCTCGGCCAGCCTGCATGCTGTGGGGGCTGACGGAAAAAAGACGTGGTATGACCCTGAAAAGTATCTGCTGCGCTATGCCACCTCGGCCTGGACAAAGGAGGGGCAGTGGAGGGCCGTGACCCCCGAGCAAATGGGTGTTATTCCCGGTTGTCACCATCCATGGGAGCGGGCAAGAGCATTTTTGTATTCCTGCGGCAGTTATTCTACCGTGCGTATGTACCCCTTCTTCGTGTTGGAGGAAAAGGAGCATGGTCGCGTTTATTTCATGGAGCATCTTTTCGCAGGGAACTGGAGCTTTGAGCTTTTTCACCTTGGCGGCTATGCCAAAAACGGCATTTCGATGAGCGTCTCCGGCGCGACCGAAGAAAACGGCTGGCACACCACGCTGTTCCCCGGTGAAAGCTATACCACTACACCGGCTGTATATGGTTGTACAAATGGCGGCCTTGAAGAGGCTGTGCGCGAAATGCTGATCTATCGCCGTGCCACAACGGCATATGGCTATGCCGGCCGGGAGATCCCGCTGGTATTTAACGATTACATGAACTGCCTGTGGGGGCAGCCGAGTGATAAGGCGCTGCTGCCGCTGATCAAGGCGGCAGGCGAAGCCGGGGCAGAATACTTCTGCATTGATGCCGGCTGGCACCGCAACGAGGCGGATCATTCGCTTGGGCACAAGGGCGACTGGATCGTGGCCGACGAGCGCTTTGGCGAGGGCGGCCTTGCCGCCATCTTTGCCGCCATCAAGGCCGCCGGCATGAAGCCCGGCGTATGGTTTGAATGGGAGTCGTTGCAGGATACGGCAAAGGCATTCCACCTCTCTCCTGATTGCTTGCTGACCCGTCATGGAAAGCCCATTGTGCGCAAAGAAAGCGGCTGCTATTTGTTCAACATGCGGTCTCCCGCGGTACGCGCACACCTGCATGCGCGCGTCGATGCGCTTTATGCAATGGGTGTTCGGTATATCAAGAATGACTATAATTTTGATACCGGTACCGGTACCGATATGTACGGCACCAGTCTGGCCGAGGGCACGCGTCTTTGCCAGGAGGCTCTTTACAGCTTTGTAGAGGAGCTAAAGGAGAAGTACCCTGATCTGGTGATTGAAAACTGTGGCGGCGGCGCGTTGCGCGAGGATCATGGCACGTTGCGCCATTTTGATCTGCAAAGCACGTCTGACCAGGAATATTATGAGAATTATCCCTCTGTGCTGTCGGGAACGCTTTGCTACGTAGCACCCGAAAAGGCCGGCATTTGGGCCTACCCGCATCCCATCTGCTTTGACAAGTTCTTTGATCCGAACGGCCTGCCGGCTGACCTCTATGACGGCATGGCAGATGGGGAGAATACCATCTTTAATATGGTCAACGGTATGTGCGGTTTCATGTATCTTTCCGGCCATATTGAGGCGATGGATGAAGCAAACCGTGCCCTACTGCACGAGGGTGTAGCGGCCTATAAGTCGATCCGCCGCACGATCGCCGGTGCTACGCCGGTATTCCCCCTGCCGCAGCTGCTGCTGAACCGCGACGGTTTTGCCGCACAGGGTCTGCTTTCGGAAAACGGTGAGGAGCTGCTGCTCGCCGTATGGCGTGTGCGTGCCGAGGGCGATACCGTGCGTATTCCGCTTGGTAAATACGCAAAGGGCTTTGCAACCGAGATGCTCTACCCGGCTGACCCGCACGGCGCTACCTTCTCCTACGATGGCGAGACGCTGACCGTTACTCTGCCGCATCCGATCAGCGGCCGCTATTTCCGACTGAAAAAGTAAGGTTGTATTCCGAAAAAAAGAACGCGCCGGAGGGGGGTCTATTGACCCCCTCCGAGATGGCGAAACGTTTGCCCCTCAGGCGGCGTGAAAGAGACGTCTCTGCCATTAAGAGAAGGAATTTTCAAAAACAAGAAGATCCGGCGTTGACTTTTTTGCTGTGATATGATATAATCTACGCAATAGACAAATTTAGCGGAGGATTTCGGCTATGGGAATTTTTGATTTTTTGACTGCTGAGAAGAGAGAGGAAAAGCTTATGCAGGAAAAGACCTCGAGAGCTGTTGCTATCGCGGTCAGCTACACCGCACCCGAGGAACTTGGTGAGGATGCGGGCATAAACTTCGGAAAGGCAGTTTTTAAGCTTAAGAAGGATCAGACTTGGGAGAATTTTGAGGTAATTCTTCGCGAGGACGTAGGCGCTATTGTGGCAGGCGATCAGTGGATCGTTAAGTTCGATGAGGATTTTACAAGAATTGTTACTCCTCAGCTCAAGCTCAGCAAGGACAGCCTGTACAGGATCTGCGACGAAGAATAATAAAAGCAAACATGATAGGCACCCCAAAAGCGTTTAACTTTTGGGGTGCCTATCATGTATCTTCTCTTCCTTTTTTGTTGGTTGGTAACGGGTTCTTTAATATCCAAAGCTGTCCTTTGGAATACACACCATACGGCGCGTTCTTCTTATTCCTTCTCCGGCTCCGGGATCCTTTCAATTCCGTTTACAAAGGAAAGAAAAGAAAGGCCCAGGCAAAAAACATTGTAGGAATCGGTGATATACAGCCCCTCTAAAAACAGATTGATGATGTAGGGCATAAAGGTCAGAATCAGGGTCAGCGTGGTGAATAGCAGCACGGTGTGGGTAATGGCTACGTTATCGGCGTGGCCAAACATAAAGAGAAGGGTCTGCCACACGACAGCGCCTGCCAAAAAGCAGAGTGCGTATTCGGTAAAGGTCTCAAACCCGTCAAACGAGGTGTACGCCCCCTCCTTCATAGAAAGAAGAACGAGCGAGATCACCTGGTGCAGGGTGTAGTAGATGACCGAGGTGATGAATAGCATATATGAGCGCAGAATGCCAGCAACGATCATCAGAATGGGTGCGCCGTAGATCATAAAATACTGCGGCACAAAGCCGGTGGCATTGTTACCGTGCGAAAGCTGCGCGATTGCGATAATGATGATCGAAAGCACCGCAAACACAATCACGCCGATGCGAGAGGTCTTTTTTCCCTCGGCCATAATGGTGTATCCCTTGATCATGGCTTACGCTTCCTCCAGAATGCCGGCCTTGCGCAGGGTTTCTATAAAACGGTGAATGTCGGCGCGTGCCGTCTCCTCGTCGATCTCGTACTCCTTCAGCATGGCTGCCAGCAGCGCCTCTTCATTGGTCTCCTGCTCCAGCAGTGTCCACAGCAGGATGCCGGTATCGTTTAAGCGGATCATGCCGTTAAAGCGCTCGGCAGCCTCGCCTACCGGTAAAACTACCTTTTGGCCGGCTACGTCACGCAGCAGAAAATTTTCGTTGATCTTCATGGTTATGCTCCTTATTCCTTTGCCGTCAGCGTGCGGAAGGAAAGCTCCGCCGCCTCACGCGAGATATCACAGCCCAGCACGTAGATGGGCACGGTGCGCAGCAGCGCATCGGTCAGAGAAACGGTTATATCCATTTCGGCCGCGTTTTTCGGGCGCAGCAGCTGGTGGAAGATGCGCTCTACCGCCTCGCGGCTGTCAAGCCGACGGATGTAATTTTCCTGGCTTCTTTCTAAAAAGCAGATGGCCTTCAGCGGTGCGCTGTCATTTTCGTTCCAGCCCTCCTTGCCGCACCAAGGGGTGCCGTAGGCAATAAAGCCCTCGTCGGTCTTGCGCAAGATGGGCTTATCTCCGTTGATCACGGTAACGCCCTCGCCAAAATATTTGCGCCAGAGTGCGATGTGCGTGCTCTTGCCGGTGCCGCTCTGGGCAGAGAAGGCGTAGGCACAGCCCTCGTATTTTACCACGGCCGCATGCATCAAAAAGGCCCCGTGGTGCAGCATGGCCATGCAAAGATGGCGGTAGACGCAGATGCTTTCGTGATAGCCGCGTGTAAACTGCGGCTGTAGCTCCAGCGCCCGGTCGATCTCCTCCTCGGGGATGGCAATGGTCAAGTCTGCCACCGTCTCCGCTGGGGCAAGATAGGCCGCGCATTGCCGCGTGACGTGCGGATATTTGTTTTGAATGTCAATGTTGAGGTTGGCTATACGATAGATGGCCATATAAACTCCTTATAAGGGAAATGCCGGCGAAGATCGCCGGCATTTTCTTTGGCGTGCCTGCCACTCCCTTGCGGGATTAGTGAACGATGCAACGCTCGGTGTCGATATCAAAGATGTGCAGACGGCTGGTATCAACAGCAACCTTAACGGTATCGCCGGCACGAGAGGTAGAACGAGGAGATACGCGGGCGATCAGGTTGCCGGTATCCTCATCCTGGCCCTTATAGCGCAGGTACAGGAAGATCTCAGAGCCCATCAGCTCGGTTACGTCGATATCTACGTCGATCACGTTCTCCGGCATGCTGGAGAGGTACATCGGCTCGTCATGGATGCACTCAGGGCGCAGGCCAAGAACGACCTCGTGGTCGATATACTCCTTCAGAGCGGGGTTGTTAGCCTTCTCAGGCGGCAGCTTCAGCTCGTTCTCGCCGAAGGTAACGAACAGGTCGTTTTCCTTCTTGATGAGCTTGGCGTTGATGAAGTTCATCTGCGGGGTGCCGATAAAGCCTGCAACGAAGGTGTTGACAGGGTAATCGTACAGGTTTTGAGGGGTATCTACCTGCTGGATCAGACCGTCCTTCATAACAACGATACGGCTTGCCATGGTCATAGCCTCGGTCTGGTCGTGGGTAACGTAGATAAAGGTGGTACCAACCTTCTTGTGGATCTTGGTCAGCTCGGTTCTCATCGAAGCACGCAGCTTAGCATCCAGGTTGGAAAGCGGCTCGTCAAGCAAGAATACCTTCGGGTTACGAACGATAGCACGACCCAGTGCTACACGCTGCTTCTGACCACCGGAAAGAGCCTTCGGCTTTCTTTCCAGCAGGTGGTTGATATCCAGAATGCGGGCAGCCTCTTCTACGCGGCGCTTGATCTCCTCCTTCGGGATCTTACGCAGCTTCAGACCAAATGCCATGTTCTCAAATACGGTCATGTGCGGATACAGAGCGTAGTTCTGGAACACCATCGCGATATCGCGGTCCTTCGGGGCCACGTCGTTTACCAGCGTGTCGCCGATGAAGAGCTCACCCTCAGAGATCTCCTCCAGACCTGCGATCATACGCAGGGTAGTAGACTTACCGCAGCCGGAAGGACCAACGAAGATCAGAAACTCCTTGTCCTTAATGTCCAGGCAGAAGTCGGATACGGCGGTAACGCCGCCGGGGTACTTCTTGTAAATGTGCTTGAGAGACAAGCTTGCCATAATGAATTCCTCCTGTTTATATGTGTATCAATTTTACGATCATATTGTACCAAATTTTTTGCCAAATGAAAAGGGCTTTTGTTGACAAACTTTTCACCTGATATTTGTGCAACATGTACAAAAAAACAGCAAAAACAGAGCGCTTTCAAAAAATATTTCGATTTATTATCTAATTTATTAGAAAAACGCTTAATTTTTTGCGTTATTCAGCCCCTTGCGAGAAAGAGCAATGCGCTTGCGCTGCAGGTCTACGCTCTTGATGCGCACCTCGATCACGTCGCCTACTGAATACATCTCGCGCGGGTGGCGGATGAATTTATCGCTCATCTCGGAAATGTGCAAGAGGCCGTCCTCATGCACGCCAATGTCAACGAAGGCGCCAAAATCGACTACGTTGCGCACGGTGCCCTTCAGCAGCATGCCTTCCTCCAGATCCTTCATTTCCAGCACGTCAGAGCGTAGAACGGGTGCCGGGGCAGCATCACGAATGTCGCGGCCGGGCTTTTCCAGCTCGCCAATGATGTCCATCAGCGTCGGCTCGCCGCAGCCAAGCTCGGCACAAACCTTGTCTACCCCGCGCAGGGTCACCTTGCTGCGCAGCATGCCGATCTCACCCTGGCGTACGTTTTCCTCGGTGTAGCCGAACAGCGCCAGCAGGCGGTTGGTCAGCTCATAGGATTCGGGGTGCACGCCGGTGTTGTCTAACAGCTCGTCAGAGCCGGGCACACGCAAGAATCCGGCGCACTGCTCAAAGGCCTTGGCGCCGATCTTGGGCACCTTGAGGATCTGGGCGCGGCGGGTAAACTCGCCGTTTGCCTCACGGTAGGCCACGATGTTCTTGGCCGCCGCGGTGCTGATGCCGGCGATGTAGGAAAGCAGGGAATAGGAGGCGGTGTTCACGTCTACGCCCACGGCGTTTACGCAGTCCTCTACCACACCGCCCAGCGCCTCGCTCATGCGGGCGGGCTTCATGTCGTGCTGGTACTGGCCAACGCCAATGGCCTGCGGCTCGATCTTGACCAGCTCGGCCAAGGGGTCCTGCAAGCGGCGCGCGATCGAAACGGCAGAGCGCTCTGTCACGTCAAAATCCGGGAACTCCTCTGCCCCCAGCTTAGAGGCCGAGTAAACGCTTGCACCCGCCTCGCTGACGATGGTATAGCGCACGTCACGGTCAAGTCCCCTCAGCGTGTCGGCAATAAACAGCTCGCTCTCGCGCGAGGCGGTGCCGTTGCCGATGGCCACCACGTCTACGCCGTAGCGGCGGATCAGGCGCAGCACCGTTTCGCGGCTGCGCGGAATATCCTCGCGCGGCTTGGTGGGGTAGATCACGGCGGTATCCAGCACCTTGCCGGTGCTGTCTACCACGGCCAGCTTGCAGCCGGTGCGGTAGCCAGGGTCATAGCCCAGCACGGTCTTGCCCTTCAGAGGCGAGATCATCAGCAGGTTGCGCAGGTTCTCGGCAAATACCTTCAAAGCGCCCTCGCTTGCCTCGTCAAACAGGTCAGAGCGGATCTCGCGCTCGATCGCGGGGAAGATCAGGCGGTCATAGCTGTCGCGAATGGTGGTCATTAGGTGGGGAACGGCCGCGCTATTCTTGTTCTTGATGATGTGGGCGGCCAGCTTGGCAACGGCATCCTCCTCCGGCACCTCAATCGATACCTTGAGGAATTCCTCCTTTTCGCCGCGGTTGATGGCCAGCACGCGGTGCCCGCGTAGCTTCTTGATCGGCTCGCTGAATTCGTAATAATCCTTGTATACCGAGTCCTCCTCCTTCGCCGCACGGGTAACCAGCGACCCGTTCTCCATCGTAAAGGCACGCAGCAGCTTGCGGTAGTCAGCTTCATTGGAAATATCCTCGGCAATGATGTCGAGCGCCCCCTGCAGCGCCTCGGCGGCAGAAGCAACACCCTTTTCCTCGTCCACATAGGCGGCAGCCGCCTCCTCGATCGTCGGCTCGTAGCAATCACGCTGCTCGGCGATCAGCTCGGCAAGAGGGCCAAGACCCTTTTCCCGCGCCACCGAGGCACGTGTCTTTCTCTTCGGCCGGTAGGGGCGGTAAATATCCTCCAGCTCCACCAGCGTCACGGCACGGTCAAGTGCCTGGGTGATCTCGGGTGTCAGCTTGCCCTGCGCCTCGATCAGCGAGGTGATCTCCGCGCGGCGCTCGTCCAGCTTGCGCAGGTAGTTCAGCCTGTCCTCTAAATTACGCAGCATCACGTCGTCCAGGCTGCCGGTCACCTCTTTACGGTACCGGGCAATAAAGGGCACGGTGTTCCCCTCGTCTAATAGGGCTACCGTCTTTTCCACCTGCTCCTCGGTCAGGCTCAATTCCTTCGCTAACGCTTTAATGATATCCATTTATTTCTCCTTTTAATCTGTTGCGTGGCGCAATCTTTCAATTTCTTCTTCACTTGCGGCGCGTATCTCGCCGCGCGCAAGCGCCGGGTCAAGCGGAATGCCGGCAAACGAGATGCGCTCAAGCGTGATCACGCGGCTGCCGCAGGCCTCTACCATGCGCTTGATCTGGTGGTATTTCCCCTCCGTCAGGGTGATCACGCCACCCGCACGCCCCTCGTCGCATACAAGCAGCGCCGGCTTGCAGCGCTCACCACCGGCGATCGTCATGCCCGCTGAAAATTTCTCCTCCGCGCCCGCCGGCAGCGGTGGCTCGCAGGTAAAGCGGTATTCCTTTTGCACGTGCTTCTTGGGCGAAAGCAGGGTGTGCGAGAGCTGCCCGTCGTTGGTCAGCAGCATGAGGCCTACCGTGTCGCGGTCAAGCCGCCCACAGGGAAACAGGCCGCGCTTGTCAAGCGGCGGCGGCAGCAGCTCGGTCACGCAGGGCAGGTGCCCGTCCTCTGTCGCGCTGACGTAGCCCGTGGGCTTATTCAGCCACACGTAATCAAATTGGCTGTAGCCGATCTGCTCACCGTCCAGGCAGACAACGTCTGTATGCTCGTTGATATGCCCGTCCACACGGCGCACGATCTCGCCGTTCACGGTAATGCGCCCGTCCTTCCCGGCCTTGGCCGCCTCCTTGCGCGAAAGCAGCCCCGTGTTGCTTAAAAACCGATCTAATCTCATGGTGCCTCCCCGGCAGGTTTTCTTCGCTTTAGTATATCATAAATTTTCCTGCAAGTAAAGAAGAAAACTGAAAAAAATAAAGCGACCGTCAATCGACAGTCGCTTTTTGGTCAAAGCGCCACGCGTGCCAGGCGCAGCTCGCTGTTTTCGTTCTGCTCGTAAAAGACCAGGGCAATCTTACCGTCCTGCGCCACGCATACGTCGCTATAGCCGCCGATTTGGGAAATATAGCATTTTTCCCAAGTCGCGCCGTCGTCGTGCGAGCGTTGCAGGGTCAAGTGAATGCGGCTCGGCCCCCATTGTTTTCCCTCTCCGTCGGTGTCACAGCCGCAGTACAGCAGGTCATTCCCGGCGCGGCACATGCCGGCCATGCAGCCGGGGTCACGCAGCGCCTCGGAAAAATGGCAATTTCTCCATTCGCCGGCTGCATCCTCGTTATAGGCCAGGTAGCGCCGCTTGCAGGGGGCGTAGTTGCGAATATTAAAGAGCACGCCGCCGGATGCCAGCGGCAGGATGACCGCCTCGTTGAGATTGGCGCCCTCTACCGGGTCGCCGATGATCTGCCCGCGCTGCCAGCTTGCTCCTTCATCGTCGCTATACAGGCAAGAGACCACGCTTGGCCAATGGGCGAAAATGTTCGCCTTGTCGCTTGCCATCCATACGTTGATCACCAACCGGCCGGAGTGCAGGCGGCAGCCGTGGCCGGGGCCAACGGCGGCACACGTCCATGGAAATTCCGGGCGAAAGGCCTCAAGTGCGTCGGTGATCTCGCGTGCCTCACTCCAGCTTTCGCCATGGTCGTGGCTCTCGCGCTGGAAAAGGCGCTTGTAGTTTTCTAAGTACAGAAAGAGCAGCTTGCCATCTCCGCCCACCATCATGACGGGGTTGTTGACGGTGTTTTTACCGCCGGAGGAGGCAATGATGCGCTCCTCGTCCCAGGTCAGACCGCCGTCTGTGCTTTTGCGCATGCCAATGTCAATCAGCGCCCAGTCGCTTAGGCAGGAGCGGCATTCGTAGTAGCAGAGGATCGAGCCGTCTGCACAGGTGATCAGGCCGGGGATACGGCGCAGGGCGTAGCCGTCCTCGCCTGCAACAGCCATGGAAAAATCGTTCAGGACGTTCATAGTGTCTCCTTACAGTAGGGGCAGTACAGTGTCTGCCAGGTATTGTTTAGCCTCTGTTGAGAGGGGGGCGAACGGCGCGCGGCAGGGGCCGAAATCAAAGCCCAGTAGGTCAAGCAGCGCCTTTTCACCCTGCATCACGCCCACGCGGCAAAGCGCGGCAATGATGCGGTTTACCACATCCTGCACCGCTTGCACGCCGGCAATATCGCCCTGCTTGAATTTTGCCTGCATATCCACAAACTTTTCTGCCATGAAGTTGTAGGTGGAGCCAATGCCGCCACCCACGCCCATGATCAGGCCCGCGGCAAAGGTTTCGTCATAGCCGTTAAAGAAACGCTTGTTCGGAAAGGCCGCGCATAGACGCTGCAGCATAAAATGGTCGGCCGAGGTATATTTGACACCGATCATCTTGTCATTTTCCAGCAGCTCGGCAAAATCGTCAAACGTAAGCGAAACACCTGAAAAGGCGGGGATGTTGTAAAGGATCAGGGGCAGATCGACTGCCTCGGCGATCATGCGGTAGTGCTGCTTGATCTCACCTGCCGAAAATTTATAGTAAAAGGGTGCCACGGCAGATACAGCATCGTACCCCAGCTCGGTAGCCAGGTGGCCGTAGGAGATAGCCTCCTCGGTCGATATGCAGCCGATGTGCGCGTAAAGTGTAACGCGGTCGCCACAGATCTCTTTTACCAAGCGGTAGATATGCCGTCGCTCCTCCTCGCGCAGCAGAAACGCCTCCTGTGTGCTACCGTTTACGTAAAAGCCGGCAACTCCTTTCTTGATGTTATACGCAATGAGCCTCTCAAGCTCCTTATCGTTGATCTTGCCCTCTGCCGTGAATGGGGTCAGTAGAGCGGGGAAAATGCCTGTATGCTTGCTCATGGATCGGTGCCCTTTCTGTTTTTCTTTTATTGTAAGGCAAAAAATAAAAAAATAATAGGAAAATCTTGCCCTTTATTTTCGTTGTATTGACTTTTTAGGGGCGAGATGGTACAATAAAAGAAAAAGGGGGCGCGAGTCATGATCAGAGAGGCGGCCTATCGGGTGTGCGGGCGTGATGAGCGTATCAGCCGCAAGCATACCGAGGAAAATCAGTACGAGGTGCTGCTGGTGCATACCGATGGGGGGCACATGCTGGTGCGCGACAGGCTCTACCCCATGCGTGCCGGCACGCTATATCTGATCAACGCGGCAGAGCCGCATTGCTCGATCCCCGATCGGCCGGCCGGCTATTGTCGCAGCAAGCTGATCCTTGCGCGGGACGGTCTGCATCGCTTTTTAGCGGCGGCCGGCTGCGAATTTCTGGCCGGGCGGCTTTTTGGCGGTGAGTATGCCAGCGTGATCCCTGCCGAGGCAGAGGCCTCGTTGATCGAGCGGCGACTGGAAACGATCGCCCGTCTGTTTGAGAGGGCGTGCGAGGAGGATAGACCGATGCTGCACGCGGCCATTCTTTCACTACTTGACCTGTGTGCGCGCGGCGAACGCGAGCCGGCCGTGCCGGAGGGGGGTGTGGTGTCTCGCGCCCTGGCCTATATCAGTGAGCATCTTGGCGAGCATTTTGATTTAGACCAGATGGCTGCTGCGCTGTACGTCAGCAAATGCTATCTTTGTCGCGCCTTTCACCGTTCGGTGGGTATGACGGTGATGGAGTATGTCAATCACCGCCGTCTGGCGCGTGCCAAACAGCTGCTGCTTACTACCGAAAAGACCGTATCGCAGATCGCCGACGAGGCAGGCTTTTCGGGATTTTCGTATTTTTCCAGCTGCTTTCGCCGTGCTGAGGGGGTCACCCCCTCCGCTTACCGCAAAAGCAACCGATAAAAGAGATACCCGGTGGGCACTTTATGCCCACCGGGTATCTCTTTGCCCCATGAAGGTCACTGTGGTGACGGGGTAGCGGCATCACTGCCTTGCGTGCTGGCCTCCTGTGCCTGCCGCGGCTTGCGGCGCGGGCGACGGCGGCGGGTGGTTGCGACTGCGGAATCCAGCAGCCGTTTGCGGTAATCCTTTTCCCCGGCCTCGTCTGCCGGCAGGATCACGTATTTGGCACGCCACGTTTCATTGAAATTGCGCAACAGGTGCATCCGTAAAAACAGCTTTCCGTGCTCCTTGCAGGAAAACAGGCGGGTGTACCGTTGCCCCTTAGAGTGGAGAAAAGTCGGATCGTAGCCAT
>JAZQVK010000028.1:0-3303 GCA_045631765.1 Eubacteriales bacterium | reverse complement strand
TTTTTTTGTTTGCTTATTATTTGCCGAGATAGATGCGGCGTACCTCACGCAAGCTCTCTTCCGGCTCGAGCAGCGGGCCGTATTCCAGGCCGCAGGCGCCGGTGTAGCCGGCCTTGTCGATAGCCTCGAAGATCACCTTGTAATCGCTCTCGCCGTACTGCAGCTCGTGTCTGCCGGGGTGGCCGGCGCTGTGCAGGTGGGCAATGCAATCAAGGTTCTTGGTCACGTTAGGGATGATGTTGCCCTCCGAGATCTGCTGATGGTAGATATCGTAAACGATCTTTACCAGCGGGTGGTCTACCTCGTGCACGATGTCAAAGCCCTCTACGGCAGAGACCAGATAATAGCCGGGGTGATTGAACAGCACGTTCAAGGGCTCCAGCATAATGGTAACACCGGTAGCATCCAAAATCGGCTTTGCCTGCTTCAGCGTCTCTACGATGGCGGCATGCTGCTCGGCACGCGGGGCGCCGGTATCGGGGCCTACCTGGGTGATCAGACGCTTGACGCCAAATTTGTTTGCCGCCTCGCAGGACTCCTTCAAACCAGCCAGCCAATCCTTACGGAAGGCGGGGTCGGTCATGCGGAACTCGGTGGTGCACATACTGACGAACTCAACGCCGGTCTCCTCGCAGGCAGCGCGTACGGCAACGGGGTCTAAGCTCTTCCATGCATAGGTCTCAATGGCATCAAAGCCGAGGGCGGCTACGCGACGGATGGCATCCGTAAAGGGGATGGTCTTATAAAAGCAAGGAATCGGTACACACAGTCTCATATGCTTTCTCCTTATCAGAAGTAGATGACCTCGCCGGTCTCCATAGACTTGTTCGCGGCAAAGGCAAGGCGGTGGGACTTCAGCGAATCAGCATAATCCGAACGGATCAGGCTGCGGTCGCCGGTGCGGATGGCACCGATAAAGGCCTTATCCAGCAGAAGGGTTTGATCAACACCGCGCGGGATATCCTTTTCGCCATCGGGGGTAGAGATGATGAGGTTGTTACGCAGACGGTAATCCAGCACCATATCGTCCAGCGTGATGTACAGGCCGCAGCGCGGACGAACACCGCGAGAATAGCAGCCGCTGACCAGCGTAGCGGTTACGTTGTTCGGGAAGCGGATAACAGCAGTAGAATGGTCATCGGTATCATACTCGGCCGAGGCGTCTACGCCGGGTTTTACGATGCCGCGAGAGCAGGTAGCGTAAACCGAGAGCGGCTCACCGTACAGCCAACGCAGGCCGTCTACCAGGTGGATATTCTGCTCAACGAGCTGACCGCCGCAGGTGCTTCTCTTCTGCCACCACCATACGCCGGGAATACCGCCGACCCATGCGCCGTATACAAGACCGCCGGCCTTATGCTTGGGCAGCTCATCCTTAATGATCTCCATCAAATCCAGGTAACGATCCTGGAAGCCAACGGCGGTGATCAGACCGGTCTCTTCGATCTTCTTGCCGATCTCCTCGGCCTTTTCAAGGTCGATGTGTACAGGCTTCTCGATCAGGAACGGAATGCCCTTTTCGATAGCGCGAAGCTCGGTATCGGTATGCGCGGTAGGCTCTACCGCAATGATCAGCGCATCCAGCGTTTCCTTGCTCTCGTTATCATACAGCTCGGTATGATCCTTATAGATACGCTTGCAGCCAAACTTCTCGGCAGCAGCGTTGCGGCGCGCCTCGATCGGGTCTGCAACGGCAACGACCTCAACCTCATCCGTCATTTGCAGGAAGGAATTCATGTGTGCGCCGGCGCGACCACCGCAGCCAATAAATCCAACTCTGATCTTTTCCATAAAAACATCTCCCTTTTGTTTTTATTTTCTTTTTTGGGGTTGACATTTCCGCCCCTTTCGCTATAATTATATTGTATTTATAACCGATTGTCAATAAAAATATTTTGCAAAAACTATAACGATATTGCTACAGGAGTGCCTATGTTTGCCGAAATAAACAAAGAACACACCGATCTTTTGCCTTTTATACTGCGCCACGTGGGTGAAACCTCGCGGCAAAACCCGGTTTTACGGCCGGAGGGCAACAGCTTTCACGAATTTATATGGATCAAGCGCGGAGACGGGCTGTTCCACCTGGGAGACGAGCATATCACACTGCACGAGGGTGAGGGAGCCTTCATTCGCCGCGGCATTCCGCACAGCTATCGCGGCGACGATTTTCACACCATTTGGATCACCTTTAACGGCGCCGAGGGCTTGCTTGATTTTTGCGAGACGAGCGACTATTTTACCTTTCAAGCGCCGGCCTGGCTGAACGAGGCAACCGCCGAGTTGATGCGTGAGCTTTCGCGCGGCGGCTCGATCGTCAGCCGCTCAGGCAAGGGCTATTCCCTGGTGGCCGAGCTGTTAGACGTGATCTTTTCCGAGCGTGCCTCCAGCATGCACCGGGTGAGACAATACTTAGAAAACCGCTACGCCGAGCCGCTCTCGCTGGAGGAGATTGCCGCCGCGATCGGCGTTGATCGCTACGCACTCTGCCACCGCTATCAGCGGGAATACGGCTGTAGCGTGATGGCAGACCTGTGCCGCATCCGCATTGCCAAGGCCAAGCAATTTTTGCGCTACTCGGGCGACCCGATCGAGCAGGTGGGACGCCTGTGCGGCTTTCAAAGCCCCAGCTATTTTACCAAGCGCTTTCACGAGGTAGCAGGCTGTACGCCAAAGGCATACCGTGAGCGGCACAATCATTAAGAAAAAGCACCGGCATGGCGCCGAGTGAATATGTCAACATGCAGAATAAATATAAAAAGACGGAGAACGAATGCGTTGGACTCTTAAGGACAATTTTTGTAATGATTTAGCAGAAAAGCGAACAGTTTCAGACAGAGGCTCGCTTGTGTAAAGTGAGCTGTCAGCGAAGCTGACTGAGGGATTGTTTTAGTGTAATATTCAAGTTTTACAATCTCTTCGTCACGCTCCGCGTACCACCTCCCTCTCGTAGGGAGGCTTATGTAGAACACCTGCAAGTGCGCACTTACTCACCACCGAATGTATTGGTGAAATAGAAAAAGCCGATATGGAAACAAATCCATATCGGCTTTTTTACTATTCTTTAGAACTCGAAGCAATGTCATCGGGCCTTGATTTTTTATTTCGCCATTTCTATCTCAACGACTACTTTTCCACTTGCATCATTTGAAACAAAGGGATCGCTTTCCTTGCCGTTGATCTTGAACGAAGCGACCTTTGCGCCGCTGCCGTTTATCTTTATTGTGATATTGGCGTTGCGGTAGAGCAGATCGGAAAGCTCTGCGTTCTCTACAAGCGAGCTTCCCACGGGATTAAAGGAGA
>JAZQVK010000027.1:0-32371 GCA_045631765.1 Eubacteriales bacterium | reverse complement strand
CCCCTTTCTCAAACGCGGTTATCGAACGGATTGCCACATTCTGAAAGCGCCCATGAGCGAGGTGCTTGCCGCCGCAAAGAAGAGTGATTCCTCTCCGGCAGCGGTGCTGCCGCCTTTGGTTTCCATGGCACTACGCAAGCATATAAACCCAAAGGCAAAGAACAAAAATGTCAGTTGCAGTGTGGTGATTGATTGCCGCGGCCCAATGGGTTTTCAGACCATGCACAACTGCATCATCTCCAAGAACATTACTTACGTTGACCGTTATGACACGATGGATTTCGCGCTCGTCAGCACGATTTACCGGTCACTTCTCGATCTTGCCGTGCAGCAGGAAAACATTGTAAAGGCGGCAACGGAATTCGTTGATACGGTAGGACCTCTTGTTTCCATAAAGCCCCGCTTCCTGCAAAAAGCTCTGGCAAAGGTCGTTTTCGGTGTGATGAAGCATTCGGAATGCAATTTCGTCTTTACCTATCTTGGCAAAATTGACTTGCCGGATGAAGTGATGTCCGGACTTGCTGACTTCAATTTTCGCTCCTGGCCGGATTTCAGTGAATGCAACGTTGCCGCGATTGATTTTGGCGGCACGCTGATTTTGAATATTTGTGAAAACTTTCAGGATAAGCAGATCATTCCTGATCTGATCGATATTTGCAGCACGGTAGGCATTCACTTTGAAACAGTGGATGTGCTTAGCTTTGAACAGGCGAATTTGAGACTTACGATCTGAAGCACGAAAAGCCCTTGAAAATCAAGGGCTTTTCGTGCTTTCAGCGGAAAAAAGCAGCAGCCTTCATCATGGCCTCTTTTACGGTCTGATGGCCTTGCGGGGGCGACTTTATAAAAGGCGTATTGAAAAAATACTGTTTTGTGATATAATATAACGTAAGAGAGGCAGTGACGGGAGCGAGAAGCATGCTTATCGCAGACCCGATGGCGTTTGCTTCGGTTCGATCGGATGCCTGGTGCCTTAATGATGTGAAACGGATATCATGCTGCGTAAAATTTTCGGAGGTAGGACCATGCCGGATCTTAAAAACAAGCTTCCCATATTCAAAAAAATATATTTTCCGATCGTGGGCGTCTTGCTTTTGCTCTTGCTTGCGGGGCTTTTGCTGTGGTTCAATCATAGCAACAGCCTGCAAGCGGCGCCTGCTTTGATCGCGCAGGTGCGGTTTGATGGCGAGTATCGAATAGAGGGCGGTGAGTGGCAGAAGATCGTAGAGGGGGAGCATATCCCTGCTACAAAGGGGGATGTTACCCTTCGCGGTAATTTCCACATGTTTGATCCGGAGGGTGGATACGTTGGTATTTATAGGGGGGATCTGCCGATCGCGTTCTATACCGACCATATCAACCTAACGGTTTATGAAACGGGATTTGAGCCGTTTGTGATAGATATGGAAAATCCCCTGTACGGAAATTCCGTATGCGGTGAAGGCTGGACCGCTTGCTTCTTTACAAGCGAAAGCGAGGAGCCGGTTGAGATCCTCGTTCATAATCCCCACCGCTTTGGAAATGAGACCGCGATCGACGAAATGCTTTCCTCCCTGGCCTTTTGGACGGGAATTGAGTTTGAAAAGGGTGTTTTGAGCAGCGGCGAGCCACAGAGAAATACGGGTATGCTGTTGATGCTCGTTTCTCTCGTATTCCTTGGTATTGCCCTGTTCTCAAGCCTGATACATATAAAAAGCAACAGGATCATCTGGCTTCTCGGGCTTGTCGTCTTGTTTGCGGGATTCTACATTGCGTATAGCGCGGCCGGTGTTTCCTTCTGGAGTGAATCTATCGTTTCAAACACTACCGTTCTTGGCTTCTCAATGATGTTCTATATGCTCTTCGTATCTATAAGCATCTCCTATTTTTTCAAGGGAACGAAAAAGGTCGGCAGGCTGACGGTGGTTCTTTTGGCGGTGGCAAACGCCGTATTTTTGCTTTTGCCGATCGTTAGTGCCGTATTCTTTTATGATATCTGGCTCTGGTGGGTTGCCGTACAGCTCCTTGGCAATATCGTGTTACTGCTCTGCCTGATAAAAGAGTTTATAAAAGCCGAAAAAAAGGAACGCTGGCTCTATATCGCCGCATCTCTTCCGCTGCTTGCCTTTGCGGCCGATGCCGTTGGAACGTGGCTTGGCGCTTGGCAGGGCGGTGTCGTTTCGCAATACGTTTTCGTTGCTTTGTTTGCCGTAGCAATGGTGATGGTGCTGAAGCTGATCCCTCACAGCATCAATGCAGCTACCAAGGCAAAAGAGCTCGAGATGGAAAAGATCGTTTTGAACGCAGAGCTTGCCGAAAGCAGGATCTCCACCATGATGAGCCAGACCCGCCCGCACTTTATTTATAATACGCTTGGCAGCATCGAGCAGCTTTGCAAGCTGGATCCCCCAAAGGCGGGAGACCTTGTACACAACTTTGCCAAATATCTCCGAGGCAATTTTGGAGAGCTTGATAACCCCAAGCCGATTTTAATGTCGCAGGAAATGGAGCACGTGCACCACTACATCAGCATTGAAAACGTTCGCTTCCCGGATATGACCTTCACGTTTGAAATGAATTCCGAGGACTTCCATATCCCCGCGCTGACCGTTCAGCCAATCGTTGAAAATGCGATCAAGCACGGCTTGATGAAGCTTTCCAAGGGGGGAACGATCCACGTGGTTTCCTATGAGACCGATGCGGAATATTGCATTTCGGTGGTAGATGACGGCGTAGGCTTTGATACGGGCGTGCTGATAGATGAAAGAAAGCACGTAGGGCTTCGCAACATTCGTGAACGACTTAAGGTGATGGTAAACGGTAAGCTGGAGATCGAAAGCACCGTAGGTGTCGGCACCAGGGTGCTGGTAACTATTCCAAAGGAGGTAAGTAAATGATTGCCATAGCAGTGGATGATGAAGCGTTGATGCTTGGTGCCTTGGTGGCGGCCATCGAGGCTTCGCCCGATATTACGGAGGTCGCAAAGTTTTCCGATTGTGAGCAAGCACTTGCGTTTGTTAAGAGCCATTCTACGGATATTGCCTTTTTGGATATCAATATGCGTGGCATGGGGGGGCTTGCACTTGCCGAAAAAATTATCGAGGCCCGTCCGAATTGTAAGATCGTATTCTGCACCGGCTATGAGGAATATGCCATTCCGGCCTTCAAGCTTCACGCCTCGGGCTATTTGATGAAGCCGATCGCAGCCGAGGACGTGCAAGGCGAAATCGACAACATTAATGGTCTCCGACAAAGGGAAAGGCTGCTTAGGGTGAGCTGCTTCGGTAATTTTGAGGTGTATGTGAATGAAGAAAAGCTTGTATTCAAGCGTCTGAAAACAAAAGAGCTCTTTGCTTTTCTCATAGACCGAAAGGGGGCAGGCATGACGACAAAGCAGATCTGTGCCGTGCTGTTTCCCGACGATACGGATGAAACTAAAAACGCAGCGTATCTGCGCCAGCTCTTAATGGATCTGAAAAACACGCTGAAATCGGTGGGGGCAGAGGCGGTTTTGTGCCACGAGATCCCGTGCTACCGTGTCGATACCAGCTTGATCAAGTGCGATTATATCAGCTATCTTGAAACCGGCAAGCCCGAATTTCACGGTGAATACATGACACAGTATAGCTGGGCAGAGGAGACCTGCGCCCTGCTTCAGTTCAAATAATGATCAAAGAGCGGCAGAAAAGTTTCTGTCGCTCTCGGTTTTGTAACACCTTTGTAACACCTGCCGTATTATAATAGTTTTATAATATCGCATATCACAAAGCAATTCCCCCAAAGGAATCAATTTACAAACAGGAAGCACTATGGGCAGAACGAAAAAAATAACGATATTACATGCCAACGATTTTCACGGGCAGATCAGCTTTAAGATCGCAGAGGACTATACCCTCGTAGGTGGCATTTCCTTGCTTTCGGGATATATAAAAAGGGTCCGCCTTAGAGAAGATGCCGTATTTTGTGCGATATGCGGAGATATTTTGCAGGATAATATTCAGAATGCATGCAGCAAGGGGATCAATACGGTAAAGCTGCTGAATCTCATTATGTCGGATGCTCTGTCTCTTGGAAATCACGAAATGGAGTACGGTCTTGCTCACCTGCTTATTTTCAAGGAATGTATCAGAACGCCGATATTGTGTGCCAATCTGCTTGTTCAGCCTCTCGACAAGCCGCTTTTTGAGCCAAGCCGCGTGTATGATATAAACGGTGTGAAAATACTTGCCATCGGCGTCATTCCCGAGCATTTTATGAATGGCATCATGGCAGATGAATTTTGCAGCACGATGCTCAGCTATAAGGATACGTATGAGGCCATTCGAGCCGAGATCCGAAAGCACAAAAACGAGCAGATTGATCTGACGGTGGTAATGTCACATTACGGCATTGAGGGCGATCGGCTGCTTGCGCAGAGCATGCCTGCGGATATGAAGGTAGACGTGATTCTTGGCGGACACTCGCATATTAAAATGGAGAGGGAAGAGCTCGTGGGCGGCACGCTGATCGTGCAGTCAAATTACGGGATGACACATATCGGCAGACTGGATCTTGAGATAGATGCCCAAGACGGCGGCATTGTCGGGCACCGATGGGAGCTGGTGGAGATCAACGATTCGCTTTGCGAATTTGATATGGAGGCCGACAGCTACGTTGACCACGTTCTGTATGACAGAAACGCACGCAAGGATGATTGCTTTATCTGCGAGCTGGCAGAGCGCTACGAGCATAAAAGTCGCCTGGAGGAGACCGATCTTGGAGATCTGATAGCCGATGCCTTTCTCGACATCTATAGGCCCGATTTCGTGATCGTTCAATCAGGAAGCATTCGTTTGAGATCCTGCGGCCCAGATGTCAAGCTGGAGACCCTAAAAAAGCTGTATCCGTATGACGATAATTTTGTAAACGTGACCTTAACCGGGAGAGAACTGCGGCAGGCGTTTTCGTATCTGTTCTCCTTGAAGCCGGATGGCTCGGTTATGAACGGTACGTTTCAATACAGCCGGGGCTTCAAGCTGATCGCGGACGTGGAACGCTATAAGGAGCGTGGATGCCGTGTGGAATATATCGGCCTTAACGGAGAAGCGCTTGACGATGAGCGAAGCTATACCGTAGGCATGACTAAAAATTGCCTGTGTAAATTCAAACGGTATTTCGGATTTACCGTGCCGGAGGAAAAGGTGAGCCTTATCGCCATTTCTACCTTTAGCGATCTGGCAAGGTGGATGATCGCGCAAAATGAAAAGATCACCGTTCAAGATCGCGGTCGGTTTGAAATACTACACGCGGAATATTTAGAAAAATGAACCTGTAAAGGTAGAGAGCAGCGAAGCATCTATCCAAAAAGCATCCCAAGCGGGGAAAAAACGATGGCGCGCTCTTGCTTTTTAGAATAGGTAATCCCTTGCAACGCGCCCTATGTCATAATGGTGCGCAAATATCATGGATGAAGGAGAAGTTTGTTATGGTAGTGAACGGTTGCGGCGTGCAAAAAACGCATTTGGTGAATTCTTGGTTAAACCTGATCTTTTCTATGATCATCGTTGTTTTGGTTTTTATTTCTATTGTGATCAATTTGTTGGCAGCCCCTACTGAAATCGTTGAGGAGGTTGGCGTAAAGACGTTTCGCATGTTTACGGTTCTGTCCAATATGCTCGTTGGGGTAGCATCGGCAATGACGATCCCGTTTGCCATTGACGGCATTCGCCAAAGAAACTACCATCTGCCGAGATGGATTGTAGTCTTGACCTACGTAAGCGTCAACTGTATCACGCTGACCTTCCTTGTGGCGCTTGCTATTCTCTCGCCGCGGGCAGGCTTTGGGCCGATCATGATCGAAGGGAAAAATTTGTTCCTGCACACGATCGTTCCTATCATAGCGATCGTAGCCTTTTTGTTTGTAAACGTTTATCATACCGTTAAATTCAAAGCTACGTTGATTGCCGTTCTGCCCGTGTTTCTTTATGCTATGGTATATCTCGTTTTGGCCATCATCATCGGTGAGGAGAATGGCGGCTGGCGCGATCACTACCGCTTTGAGGATCTGATGCCGTGGTATTACATATTGGTTCTGATGCTGCTTTTGAGCTTTGGTATTGCATGCCTGTTGAGAGTAATACATAACAACATGCATCGCCGCGACAAGCTTGCGACCGAGCGGTATTATCAAACCGCTGCGGAATATGATTTGCCTACCGTGGAAGAGGCTATACAAAGACTGGCAAATGACAACAAGGCAAAGGATGCCGGCGGAGAAGTGATCGTTCCACGCAGGATCATTGCGTTTTTCGAGAAAAAGTATCAAAGTAATCAGTCTATGGCGTATTTGTGCGGCATTTATCTGGATGAATATTTGAAGTGATCTATGCACAGCACAATGCTTGGGGGGAGAAAACTATGGAACAAGCAAGAAAAAACTTAAAAATATCATCTATTGTCGTGTTGGTTTTTGCAGGAGTTTATCTGGTTCAGATCGTAGCCGAGCTTTTGTATGGTAAGCTCAACCATGCTACGATCCCCGAAGGGGCGCCCGAAAACCTGTTGCTTATCACAAAGATCATTCTTTTGGCGGTCTCGCTGCTGTTTCTGCTGCCGCAGGTCTACGTAGGCGTTCGGGGGTTGCGAATCGCTAAGAACCCCACCCCCTCTAAGGGGCATATCGTTTGGGCTGTGATCCTTTTGGTATTGGCTGCTCTGGGGCTTATCGAGCCCGTCGCTCGTATGATAAGCCGGGGCGGCGCATATGACAATGTCACAACGCTTTTCAGCCTTTTGCTTGAAGTGACTATCTATTTGGAATATATTAACTATGCAAGAGCAGTACGAAAGGCGTGCTGTTAAACAACAGGCAAAATGAAAAAACGGCGGTACCCTTACCGTAAGGTGGGGTGCTGCTTTTTTTTGAATTTATCCTCTGTTTGTAACACCTTTGTAACACCCACCATGCTACAATATCTCTGTATATTATATCTTATATGTAGTAGCATACGATTTTCTTCTTTTTCGAAGCAGTTTTGCCTTCAACCGCCTTGCCAAGAAGGGCAAAGGCTTAACCCGAAGGTAGCTATCATATGTTTTACAGTGTGTGATGGGAGGTGTCACAAAATAGAACATATAGAGCTTGTATGTCTGTGGGTGGCAGAGCTTGCCCCCTTAGCTGCAGTGCTGTTTTCTTTTGTTTTTGGCTTGAAGTGGTTTTTCAAAAAAGGGAAGCCGCTCTTCTTGCAAAGCATTACCATGGCGATGGCGAGCCACGCACTTGGTAGCGTGTATCATTTGTGCCAGATGCTTACAGCAAAAAACATTGTAGAGGGCTTTACCCCCGCGTACCTTGGGCGTATCGGCTTTTTCTTGTTTATTATTACAGCAAGCTATGGACAGCTTGATAGGATCGTAGATGACGGTTCTCCTAAAATGCGGCCTGCCAGGCTCATTGCGCTACTGGCTCCCCTCTTGGCCGCGCTTTCGTATATTCCTAACGCCTTGGTAGAGGACGTGGCAATAGCAACGAAGGTCGTGTATGTCTTCGTTTGGATACCCGCTATCATCAGCGTGTACTTCAATTTGAAGCACGTCTTGCTTCCCGATCTGGATTTTGGCTTTATAAAATCACTCAAGCCCTATCACGTTTTTGTTTTGCTGCTTAGCTTTTCAGAGCTTGCTTGCTTGACGGCGTGGAATTACTATGAAGCAATTCCGCTGGCTATCGCGGCGGTGGTATTTTGTGTTCTTTGCGTTTGTACGATGGTCGCTGCAAAGAAAGGCGTGGAAAAATGGACAATATAATTTATATTTTATTTGTCGTGATTTCTGTTCCGATCTTGCTCATGACCATATTGGTGGAAAAGAAGGCGCGTTTTCCTCTCATATTCGTGCTGATTGGAATCTTTGCTTCGGTATTCGCATCAGAAGTGAACGGATTGCTTTCACGGCTTTTGGCGATGGATAAAGCAAAGACAAGCGCAAGAGGGCAAAAATCAGTAAACAAAGAAAATTATCTACGAATACGACGAGCTGATTGCAAGCTCGTATTGTATATTACATGAAAGCCTTAAGGAGAATGATCATGATCAAAAACAGAACCGCACAATTAATTTATCAGACCATCTATTGCACGCTCGGCCTTGTTGGTATGATTGCAAGCCTGGGAATCTTTGATAACATTCAAACGATTCGTTGGGATTTTTACGTGCATTTCACCAACATCAGCAATTACCTTTGCATCGGCGTTATGCTTGCCGCTTTGATCCAGACGGCAAAAAAGAAGGAGGATAGCTACGTTTCTGCCGCGCCAATGCTGAAATTTATCGGCATGCTTGGCATTCTTTTGACCTTCCTTGTATTCAACATTATGCTTGCCGGCGCAGAAGGGCGCGATCCCCAGGCAAACTGGCGTGTTGGCAGCCTGTGCTTCCACGTCGTGCTTCCCATTCTCTACATAGCCGACTGGTTCTTGTTTTACGAGCGCAAGAAAATGAAGTGGTATTATCCCCTCGCTTCGATCGCGTTTCCGCTTGTATACGCAATATTCCTTCTTATCCAGGCGATCATTTTGAAGTTTGTTACCTCCATTCTGATCCCCACCACAAGCACGCCTCTCATCTATCCGTATTTCTTTGTAAATCTTGATACGCAAGGTACCACGGGCGTTCTTATGTGGATCGGCATTCTTGGCGTGGTATTTGCTGCGGTTGGATTTGCCTTCTTTGGGCTTGATAGGTTGGGAAAGAAGAAAACGAAAAACAACCAAGATCAATAATTATTTTACATAAATCGAAGGAATGCACCATGAAAAAGGACTTCATTTTTGCCCCCATCATGCTGGTAGTAGGTATTTTACTGTTTTTGTTCAAAGCAACGGGCGTGGCGGCACACATTGCCATTGCCGTAGCCGGAATTTTCGTTTTGGCCGTATATACCGCCGCAACCAAAAAGGAGTGGCGGATCCCCGTGCTTGAGATCGTTATGAGAGCCTGCTACGGCATTGCTTTGATCACAGGCCCCATCGTCATGAAGGTTAAGGACGTTGCTGCGCTCAATATCGCTCACCGGGCAGGTGCGGCATTGTTCGTTGGGCTTCTCGTGCTTTTGTTCGTGCATAAGCTCATTGTAAGCAAGAAAGCAAATCGTTAACGCGGCAATGATAGCGAAAAGAGTACCAAAAGGAGAAAGCGTATGCTCATGCGTAAGATCAACGCAATAATCAGTCTGTTGACTACCCTTTTACTGCTGGATCACGCCATGTTTACTTCTGTTTGGATGCTTTCAAGGGGAAGCGTTGCGCAGAGCGCGCCTATGGTACCTTGGATATTGGCGGGCTTGGTGGCGCTACACGCGTTCATCAGTATAGATCTTGTGATCTCCTCTCACATGGAAGGTGAAAGGCGGAAGGTAAAAAGCTATCCCAGCATGAACGGTGCTACGATCTTTCAGCGTGTAAGCGGAATTTTGTTGATCGCATTTACCGCCTTGCATATTGCGGGCGCATCCGGTGCCATGCAGCCGCCGCAAATCGTTCACACGATCGTTCCCCCGCTCTTCTTCGCAATCGCTTTGGCGCACGCCGCCGTTTCAACCGACAAGGCGCTGTCTTGTCAGAGTGTATGCCCGGCGGGGATCGAAACCATCACTTCAATTTTGAGGATGAATCGAAAATAAAACCGATAGTGTTATGCAAGCGCGGTCAAGGCCTCTGCAGTTTTGCTGATACGTAAGCTGATTAGGTCGAAAAAGCTTGAAACGTTATTTTATAAAATAGATCACGGAGTGGTTTTATGAAAATATTAGTCAAAAAAATGAGTTCGTTCGGTATTTTAAGGGTGCAGCTGGTGATCGGCGCGATCGTCATGGCGGCGGCGATGCTCGGACTTCCCATTGCCGTTCTGTTGGGAGATGCATCCTTGCTCCTGAATCCTTACGTTCTTGGTGTTGTGGTGATAGGTATGCTGATGTTTGGCTCGTTTGCATACTTTCTTTTCATACGCCCCTATCGTATTTACCGTAAATCGCCCGAGGTGCTGGCAGAGACAGACGGTGAATACGTCTACGTTTACGGCAACAAGCAAGCCAAGATACCGCTTTCTGCCTTTGAGGGCGCGATGGTAACGTATCATCTTCCCTTTATCTATTCAAAAGAGCTTATAGCGGTGCTCATGATCCATTTGTTCTCGGAGAAATACGGAGATTTGATTTTGGACGTACCCGGATACGGAAGCTATAAATTGTGCTTCGTCTCTAACGTGAAGGAGACCGCAGACGCGCTGATGACCTTCCTTTGCGAGGCGGAAATACCGACAGATCGGTGAATTTATCAGCCAAATGAGGAGCTTACATGGATAAACTGGTTAGAAAAATAGAAATCCCGCTTGCCAAAAAGGCGATAGAAATGGCGGGCTTATACTTAGTTCAGAAAAAGGATCTTGACCGCTTGGCCGAGGTCGCGGCGGATGCATACCGCGACTATCCCTTGCACAATTGGTTTACGGGGGGGAAATATGATGCCAAGGCATCTAAGCTGATCATGCAGATCTCGCTCAAAACCATGACCGAGGATGCGGTCATGTATGCCGATAGTGAAGAAATGAACGGCTTTGCCGTATGGCTCCCCTTTGGCTTTGCCGGCAGCAAGGCGCTTCCGTTTTTCATGAATGGCGGGCTAAGCCTCGTGTTTCATGCGGGCCTTGGAATTATCGGCAGGCTGTTAACCTACGAGGCCTATGCGATGGGCCTGAAAAAAGAGTTCACCGATAATTACGATTGGTATTTATATAATCTCTCCATTAAAAAGGAGGCGCAGGGCAAGGGAATTGCCAGCAGGCTGATGCGCCCGATGCTGCAGTTTTGTGATGACGAGCGCATGGTAGCCTATTTGGAGACCAATAAGGAGGCGAACGTGGGGCTTTATCGGCACTATGGCTTCGATTTAATGAGGGAGGAGCTGATACCGAAAACGCCTGTTACGCATTACGCTATGGCGAGAGAGCCGATGAACAAAGAATAACGATCCGACACCCGCCGAATTGATAGCTTTTTAATAGAAGCACGTAAATAAAAAACCAAGTTGAACAACATGGAGGTAAGCAAAAATGAAAAGCGAAAAGAAAGAGTTAATGAAAAAGTTCAAGACAGTAGTGGAAGATCTATTAGACAACTACGAACAATACACGGAGGAGGAAAAAGCGCAGATCAAGGAGCTCTTCCAAAGAGTTGCGGATCTCAATACGATCTTAGATAAGTACGATATTGAAACGAAATTTGATTGGACGGAATATTTAATGGCCTGTAGCCAATATTTCGACGGAATTCGTTAACTAATACGTATCCTGCTTTCATTTGTGAATTTGAAGAGGAGGGCGCGATGAATAATAGCTTTGTAATCAAGGGCAATATCTGCCAAACGAAGGATCCGCAAGAGCTTGATCTGCACGAGGGGGCTTTTGCCGTTTGTGTAGATGGTGTGTCGCGAGGCATATTTCATACCTTGCCTGCAGAATATGCGCGCCTTCCGCTTTATGACTATGGGGATTTGTTGGTATTTCCGGGCATGGTCGATCTTCACGTACACGCACCGCAGTATGCGTTTCGTGGAATGTGTATGGATCTTGAGCTGATGGATTGGCTGAGCCGCTATACCTTCCCCGAGGAAGAAAAATACGAGAACCTCGAGTATGCCGAAAGAGCATACGGCATCTTCGTAGATGCCTTGAAAACGGGGGCTACCACAAGGGCTTGCATTTTTGCAACTCGCCATCGCTATGCTACCGAGCTTTTCATGAAGCTTATGGAGGAAAGCGGACTTATCAGCTACGTTGGTAAGGTCAATATGGACAGAGAAGCAAGCGAGGCGCTTACCGAGGACAGCGCCGATATTTCCGCATACACCACGTTTGGCTGGATCAACGCGGTAAAGGACAAATTCAAGAATACAAAACCGATCCTGACTCCGAGATTTATTCCTTGCTGTACAGATAAGCTGATGGAAGAGCTCAGGGAAATTCAGATGGCCTACGGCATCCCCGTACAATCGCACCTTTCGGAAAGCAAGGGGGAGATCGATTTTGTGAAAATCCTTCGCCCCGACAATGCTTTTTATGGGGAGTCCTATAACGAATACGACCTGTTCGGCAAAAACGACGATATAAATACCGACGTAAAAACCGTGATGGCGCATTGTGTTTGGTCAACCGATGAGGAGGTGGCGCTGATGCGCAAAAACGGCGTGTTTGTAGCGCATTGCCCTGCTTCCAATATGAACCTTACCTCGGGTATTGCTCCGATTCGTAAATATCTGGATCTCGGGCTAAATATCGGGCTTGGCAGTGACGTTGCAGGTGGACATAGTGCGTCTATATTCCGGGCTATCACCGATGCGATCCAGGTATCCAAGCTGTATTTCAGAATGGTAGATGAAGCCTATAAGCCTCTTGTATTTTCGGAAGCCTTTTATCTTGCAACAAAGGGCGGTGGAGCATTCTTTGGCAAGGTGGGAAGCTTTGAAGAGGGGTATGAATTTGATGCAGTTGTCTTGGATGACAGCGTGCTCCCCCATCCCCAGCGCCTCAATCTTGCAGAACGAATGGAGCGCGCTGTTTATTTGGGATTAGATGAGAAAAATATTGCCGCTAAGCTTGTAGCGGGAAGACATATTCTATAGGAGAAGGTGCAGGGAAGAAATGCCTAAAAAACAAAGAAAATTCGCCGATGACGGTTGGGCGGTATGGATCGACGGAGATGATACCAGCACGGTATACATCAACGATTGGCTAAACCCCAAGGGAAAGAGCTACGTAGATATAGCAGTGCGCATACGCGGCATAAAGGCCAGCAAGGCCTTACACGTATACGTTCCGTTTGCCGTGCCTCAGCATGAAATAGAGGACGTATCGCTGCGCTTTAACGATACAAAAATTTTGCAGGCAACCTTTAGCGCAGCTTGCATCGTGGACTATATGAAGAACGAGCACACCTCCGAGATCGCATATAACGGAAAGACTGTGGATATCGTGCATATAAGCACGTTGGATTGTCAGGCAGAGCACTTGGCTGACGGTACGCTGATCGGCATTGATTTAACTGCGTTGCAGCCGTTTTTGGATAATGATGAGGCGTATTTTATCTGGCGCATGCCGCATAAATCCCTAAATGAAATATTTAAGCCTCGTGTCAACATGGGAAATGCGCTTGCAAGACTGCGCGATTTGATCACAACCCCGGTGGTTTCAGAAAAATACGGATATTCCATACGGGTAAATGAATCGAGGCTTTTGCCCGAAGAAATTACCAGGATCGGGGCGTTTCACCGTCAGAAATTAAAAAAGGCGGTCATTACGCTTTCGATTGATGAAAATTACGATCTGAACGATTCCGGCTGTTATCGTATTCACCGATTGGAAGAAAATTTGTATGAAGGCTATCTTCCCGAGGAATATAAACGTGAGGACGTAATCACGTATCAATGGAATCAGAGCCGGGAGGATAATTTGCAGGGACAGTTTAATTTTTATTATAACATTACGAAGGATTCTGTTAGCCGCGGAAGCATGTTTTTATACATGGTGCTGCTGATGGCGATTGGTATTGTTGGAAATATCCTTGCTGATTATGTGATGCTTTTGATAGATTTTCTTGCGTAAAGAGGTATTGAGATGAGATTAACGATTCCCATATTGATTAACTGCTTTCTTGTGCTTTGTGTTTACTTGGCAGATAAATACACGCCCGCAAAAAAATTACCGTATATGACAAAGCAGATCCTGGTCGGCGTTCTTTTTGGCGGCGTATCGGCTTTTGCATCAAGCTACGGTGTAGAGTGGCTCGGTGCCGTTGTCAACGTTCGTGATGCCGCACCGCTGTCAGCAGGTCTTATATTTGGTGCTCCCGCAGGTATTATTTCGGGATGCCTCGGTGGCCTTTACCGTTGGTTTTCGGTATATTGGGGCGCCGGCACTTACACGCAGCTTGCCTGTAGTATCGCAACGATTCTTTCCGGCTTGATGGCGGCAGGGCTCAGAAAGCTGATGTTTGACAATAAAAAGCCTACCTGGGGTTACGGCGTTTGCATCGCGGTTGCCTGTGAAGTTATCCATATGATATTGATCTTTATTACCAATATGGATAATTCCTCCCAGGCCTTTGAGTTTGTCAAGGGGGCCACTATTCCGATGGTGATCGGCAATGCGGTGGCTGTTGGTTGTGCGATCATTATCGTTTCTCTGCTAAGCCATGAGCGTTTTCGATTAAAGAAGGATAGTGAAGGGATTTCCAGTACCTTTCAGCGTTGGCTTTTGGCTTGCATCGTGATCGCGTATCTTGTTACCAGCGCCTTTACCTACATTCTCCAAAACGGGATGGTAAAGATTGAAACAAAGGAAGTGTTTACGGCTGCGATAAACGACGTGGAGGCAGACATTAACGGAAAATCCAATGCCCACCTTCTTGGCATTGCCGAGGCCGTCAAGGTTGAATATGAAAACGATCCGAATGCATCACTGTTTGATATCGTAGAAAAATACGGAATCGTTGAGATCAACGTTGTCAGCCGGGAGGGAATTATCCTGGACTCCACGGAAGATGACAGTATCCATTACGATATGAAAAGCAAGGAGCAGTCTAAAGAGTTCGTTGATACCTTGCGGGAGCAGGATTCTTTCGTGCAGAAGTACAGCCCGAGAGGGAAGGACGGCTCGGTGTGGAGAAAATATGCTGCCGTCAATCTTACGGAGGGCGGATTTATTCAGGTTGGCTGCGATGCAGAGCAGTTCCATAATATTTTGGATGAATACGTGATCGACTTTACGAAAAACCGTCACGTTGGAACAAACGGATTTGTAGCGATCTGCGACGAAACGCTTACCATTGTTACCGATAGAGACGGATATGCGGGAGCCCCGCTGTCCAAAATCGGAATTAAAGTGCCTGATGAGATGAAAGAGGGCAAAACCGCTACAGCACTTTATGATGCTGATATTAACGATGCAAAATATATGTACGTATTTAAGTTTGTCGAGGGATATTGCATTATTGCTGCAATGCCCGAGGCGGAGGCTACGTTTATGCGTGACGCCTCTCTTTATACGAGCATCTTTATGCAGGTTATTATTTTTGCCACCCTGTTCGTATTTGTTTACATACTCATTAAGCGTGTTATTATCAATAATTTGCAGAAGATCAACGATACGCTCGGGCGGATCACAAAGGGAGATCTGAACGTGACGGTGGACGTGCGGTCAAGCCAGGAGTTTGCGTCCTTATCGGATGATATTAACTCTACAGTCTCTACTCTGAAGCGCTATATCGCGGAAGCGGCGGCGCGTATCGACAAGGAGCTGGAATACGCGAAGCAGATCCAGCTTTCGGCACTACCCACCAACTTCCCGGAAAACGAGGATTATAAAATATACGCGCAGATGATCGCTGCAAAAGAGGTCGGGGGAGATTTCTACGATTTCTATAAGCTTAGCGACACCACGGTAGCCTTTCTTGCTGCTGACGTGTCGGGCAAGGGAATTCCGGCAGCGATGTTTATGATGACCGCCAAGACCATTATCAAGGACCTTGCGGAAAGCGGTATGGCGGTAAACGATATTTTCACAAAAGCAAACGAAAAGCTTTGTGAAAACAATGAATCGGGCATGTTCGTTACCGCTTGGATGGGCATTTTGGATTTGACAACAGGAAGCATGCAGTTCGCCAATGCCGGCCACAATCCGCCCCTGTTAAAGAGGGCGAATGGCGATTTTGAATATCTCAAAACGCGCGCAGGCTTTGTTCTTGCAGGCATGGAGGGTGTACGTTACCGCGTAGGTGAGCTTATGATGTACCCCGGAGACAGGTTGTTCTTGTATACCGACGGCGTGCCCGAGGCAACGAATACGGAAAACAAGCTTTACGGCGAGGATAGACTCTTAGCCTTTATGAACAAAAACGCTTCGGCGGAGGCAACCGACTTTTTACCGGCCTTAAAAGCCAATATTGATGAATTTGTGGGCGAGGCACCGCAGTTTGACGATATTACGATGCTGATGTTCGATTATAAACCTAAGCAAGGAGGCGTGCACGTGACGAATAAGACGTTTCCTGCCAAGATAGACGTATTATCCGACGTTCTTGGATTTGTAGATCAAACGCTGGAGGGCTACGAATGCCCCATGAAAATTCAAACGGCTATTTGTGTAGCCATTGAAGAAGTATTCGTCAATGTTGCTCACTACGCTTACGGAGACGGTGAGGGAGATATGACGCTCGGCATCGGATTTGATGCGGAAAGCCGCGAGATCACCTTCCGAATGCGGGATAAGGGCACACCGTTTGACCCACTTCAAAAGCCTGATCCGGACATCACGCTGTCAGCCGAGGATCGTGAGATCGGCGGGCTTGGCATCTTCATTACGAAGAAAACGATGGATACGGTAACCTACGCCTATGAAAACGGCGAAAACGTTCTGACTATGATTAAAAAAATTTAAACGGCAAGGAGATTTATAGGTATGACGATCGAAATTAAGAGAAACGCAGAAGAAACCATTATCGAGCTTGTAGGAAGACTTGATACCACCACGGCACCCGCCCTTGACAAAACCATAAGCAATGACATTGCGGGCACGAAAAACCTCGTTCTTGATTTGAACCGCCTGGAATATATCTCCAGCGCAGGTCTTCGCGTTCTTCTCGGCGCACAGAAGAAGATGCAGAAGCTCGGTTCTATGAAGGTGAGCAACGTTTGCGAAGAGGTTATGGAGGTATTCGAGATGACCGGCTTTGCTGACATTTTGGCAATTGAAATGAAAAAGAATTAAAGGAGAAAAGATATGAAATCAAACGTATGCACCATCGAAAAAGGAACAAGAGATCTGGATGCCATTCTGAGAGAAAGCGAACGAGTGGCGGAATATAACGGTCTTAGTCACAAGCAGGCGCTTCAATTACGCTTGCTTTGCGAGGAGATCGACGGAATGCTTCCCAACATCATCGACGATTTTGAAGGCAAGCTTTGGATCGAGTTCGAGGAGGGGGTATGCAAGGTAAACGTTTCTATTCAAATTCCCGAGTTCAATGCTGACAAGAAGGAGGAGCTGATCGGTATTGCCAAGAACAAGAAAAATGCCAAAGCGGTTGGCATTGTCGGCAAGATCCGTGATGCCATTGAAACCTTCTTCTTGGACGAGACGAAAATGGCAGCGTTGGCCCTGTCGTCGGGATCGTTTGGGTTTGCGAACGGATATTGCGACGGCGTAGACTATGCTTACCTTTGGAGATTGGAGGAATACAGAAGCTCTGTGAAAAAGGAAGAGCAGGCAGAGGCGTGGGATGAGCTTGAGAAATCTGTGATCGCCTCGGTTGCTGACGACGTAATCGTTGGCGTAAAGGGGAATTGCGCAGAAATCGTTATGATGAAAAGGTTTGCATAAGGAGATAAGAAATGAAAATTGATTTTACAAAAAATAACGGCATCTTGACCGTAGCCTTAGACGGCCGTTTGGATACCACCACCGCCCCCGAGCTTGAGAAATTTCTTGATGAGCAATATGACGGAACCGGCTCGATCGTTATTGATTGCGAAAAGCTGACCTATATCTCATCCGCAGGACTTCGTGTTTTGCTTGCCGCTCAAAAGAAAACAGAGGGTGCGATGAAGCTTATTCACGTTTGTGAGCTTGTTATGGAAGTCTTTGAAATGACCGGCTTTGCCGATATTTTGACCATTGAATAAAAATTTTTTATTAAAAGGAGAAAAAATCATGCAAAACAGAAAGGTTCTTCACGATTACGGCTTGGTTTTAATTGTTCTCGGCGTTCTTAACTTGTTTATGTTCATTTCTACCGTTGTTGCCAGTCTTGTTGATGGCACTGTAGCCGAAACGCTTGCCAGCGTAGAGCCGCAGATCCTGGTTGCGGTAAAGGTGATGCTGGGCGTTATCGGCGGGCTTCTGGGGCTTATCGTATTTGCAGATGTGCTTATTGGCATCAAGGCTTTGAAGGTCAGCAAAAACCCCAATACCGACAAAGGCTACATCACCGCTGCAAAGGTGTTCTTTGTTATGAGTGTTATTTCCGCTATATCTGCCGCCATCACGCTGTTTGACGGCAGTGCACCTATCATTGATGCTATCCTCAATTTTGCAAATGCCACTTTGGGCGCAGTTGTTTACGTCTTTTTTGTAAAGGCTGCTCAGGCCGTTCGTCGCGACGTACTCAACGAAGCAAAATAAGGGAACCCTGTTTTTGCATGAGCATGCAAAAACGGCCTGCTGCTTGATTGATCACAGATTTTTATTGAAAGGAACGGAGGAAGACCGTATATCGGGAGGCGCAACGTCGAACCGCTTGCGGTTATATTCTATGGAGCTTGTTAGTGAAGCAATAGCGTTTGCCGTTAAGGCTCACGATGGTATGAGGCGCAAAAAAAGTGAGTCTCCGTATATTCTTCATCCCATGGAAGCGGCAGTCATCGTTGGAACGATGTCTGCGGATCAGAGCCTGATCGCTGCGGCCGCCCTTCATGACGTTGTAGAGGATGCGGGTATTACCATCGAAGAAATTGAAGAGAGATTTGGAAAGCGTGTACGGGAGCTGGTTGAGTCCGAAACCGAGGATAAACGTGCAGAGCTTCCGCCGTCTGCTACGTGGCGTATCCGCAAGGAAGAATCCCTCAATGTGTTAAAAAACACAGACGATATGGCCGTCTTGATGGTATGGCTGGGCGATAAGCTGGCTAATATGCGCGCCATCTATCGTGATTTCAAGGTAGAGGGCGTACAGCTGTGGCAAAGATTTAACCAAAAGGATGTTACCGAGCAAGCCTGGTACTACCGCTCGATCGTTAAATTGACCGAGCGGCTGTCGGGCACCTCGGCCTGGCTTGAATACAACACGCTTACAGAGCTTGTATTCGGAAAGGAAAATTGAAAATGAACGTTACCTATCGTATAGACAAGGATATTCTGTATATCGCCATAGAGGGAAGAATTGATGCTTCCAATGCGGCAGAGGCAGAGGAGAAAATTTTCAGTATTAAAAATGATAACCCGGGAAAGCATACCGTTGTGGATGCCGATCAGCTCGAGTACATATCTTCCGCGGGCTTGCGCGTGATCTTAAGACTTAGAAAGGAAGAGCCCAAGCTTGCAATCATCAACGCGGCCTCCGATGTGTACGAGGTTTTTGATATGACCGGCTTTACCGATATGGTTACGGTTGAAAAGGCTTATCAGAGAATGAGCGTGGAGGGGTGTGAGTTCATTGCAAAGGGTGCAAACGGTGCCGTTTACCGTTACGATGATGAAACCATATTGAAAACCTATTTTGCAAAGGATGCCCTTCCTGAGATCAAGCAAGAGCGAGAGAATGCGAGAAAAGCCTTCGTTCTCGGCATCAATACCGCAATTCCTTACGGCATCGTTCGTGTGGGAGAGGGCTACGGTACCGTAACAGAGCTTTTGAATGCCGTCAGCGTAACGAAGCTGATCCGCAACGATCCTAACGATTTGACAGCGGCTGCAAAATATTATATTGATATGCTTAAGAGCATTCACGCCATCCACGTAGAGGATGGCGAGGTTCCCGATATGAAGGAGATCGCTCTTGACTGGGCAGATTTCGTAGCCCCTCACATTCCCGAGGAGCAGGGAAAGAAGCTGCGCGCTCTCATAGAGGCGGTGCCGAAGCAGAACACCTTGATGCACGGTGATTATCATACCAATAATATTATGGTGCAGAATGGGGAGCCCTTGCTTATTGATATGGATACGCTGTGCATGGGGCACCCCGTGTTTGAGCTGGGGTCCATGTTCAATGCGTTTGTCGGATATTCCGAGCATGACCACCAGAATATGATGCACTTCTTCGGCTATAGCTTTGAAACCGCAGGAAGATTCTGGAAGATGGCTCTTCAGCTGTATCTTGGTACGGATGATGAAGCCGCATGCCAAAGCGTTGCCGAAAAGGCAATGATCGTTGGTTATACCCGTATGCTTCGCCGCGCTATTCGCCGCCCCAACGAGGCGGAAAGCCCTGTAAAGATCGCACGATGCAAGGAAATGCTGGCGATCCTTCTTGAAAAAACAGATAGCTTGTGCTTTTAATCCACAAAGAGGTCGGAAATGATGAATCTCAAAAGCGTGAAATTGCCGATCATTTTGATCGTGATCGGTATGATTGTTGCAGCAGCATCCTGCTTTCTCACCTGCATGCTCAAGGAGCCGGTCATTAAGGAGCATGATTTTGAATACGCGGTTGCGTATAAGCTTAACGGTGAAGAGAAGACTTTTGAGGGCGTTTTCAGATGTAGCTTTCTCGGCCACAGTGCCTATGATATCTTTACCGACAGGGAGTATGACGGAAGGCATATGCAGAATGGTGTGGATCTACAAGATCACGCATTCATGGTAGCACAGAAGGCTGGCGCTGAGCTATATGTGGTAATCCCGTTAGATGCAGACTATTTGATGGGTGACGCTGGCTTCTACGAGTACGAGATAGAGAATGAATATCCATATCTTGAGGCTGTTGATTCAGAGGGCATAGGCATTGAAGTGGCCGATGTGTTTGATGCGGAGATCATCAGCTGGGAGTATCCCACACCTATCGAAAATTCATTGAAGTTTGCAGGGTTTTCCCTTTTGCACGTAGGCAGCATGCTTGTTATGATGTTGATTGGCGCTTTGACGGTTCTTGCCTGCATCGTTTTTGTAAAAAAGGATAAAAGCGTCGAATATAGATCGCTTGACAGGCTTTCCACCGTGTTCAACTTTTTGATTGGCCTCGTGGGGATTCCTTTTTTCGCTTTCTCGGTATGGCTCATGCAGCTTGTTATGGGCGGTGGCGAATTTATGTACCAGGTTTATTTATGTATTCCTGCAATGACAGCTTTCACGATCGCCGCTTCTATCGCCCTGCGCCGTAAGGGGTTCACAAGAATCGGATTTTTTGTACAGCTTGCTGGCCCTATATTGTTTTTTGTTCCCGTGATCATAGAATCTTTTATTCACAATTTGTTTATGTAATCAACAATGGCATAACACCTTGCGCGATCGCGCAAGGTGTTATGCGTTGCTTTTTAGGTTAGCGGGCATGAAATTTGCCCCGAAATGATGAGTATGGATAAAATATTGTTTTTGAACGCTTGTGTTAGACCTTGTTCGCGGACGTTGGAGCTGGCTGAAGCCCTTTTGCAAAGGCTTGAGGGCGAGGTGCAGGAGGTGCGCTTATATGAAGCATCCTTGTCCGCGTTAGACCTTAGGGGAATAGAGAAACGAAACCAGGCAGCGCAGAATAAGGATTTCTCAGATACGAGCTTTGCCGTGGCGAAGCAGTTTGCTGCTGCGGATATCATCGTGATCGCCGCACCGTACTGGGATATGATGTTCCCCGCTGTGTTGAAGACGTATTTGGAAAACGTTGCTGTTTCAGGCATCACCTTTTATTATTCCGAGCAGGGCAGCCCTAAGAGCCTGTGCAAGGCAAAGGCGTTGTACTACGTGACAACCGCCGGCGGCTTTATTGGGCAGAATGATTTCGGCTTTTCCTATATAAAAGCATTGGCGCAAGCCTTCTTCCACATCCCCGGCATCTATCGCTATGCCGCAGAGGGATTGGATATAGTCGATGCCGATACGGAAACGATCATGGGAAAAGCAAAGCAGGAGATAACCGCCGCACTGTGAAAAGCGATGTGCTGATCGTGTTCGCCGGTTGGACAGTACAGCGGCAAACGAAAACGTGGAGGTGATGAAATGGCGAGCATCAAAAAGCTCACGATCCTGCACTCCAACGATCTTCACGGCGATTTTCTTGCCGAGGAGGTCGATGAGCAGCTGATCGGTGGCGTGTCCATGCTGTCAGGATACGTCAATAAGGTTCGAGGCGAAGAAAGGAATGCCATTTACTGCATTGCAGGCGATATGTTTCGCGGATCGGTCATTGATTCGGAGTTTCGCGGCGTTTCCACGATCGAAATTATGAATATGCTGGCGCCAGACGTGGTTACGATCGGGAACCACGAGATAGATTACGGCATTGCACATCTGTTATTTCTTGAAAAATGTGCAAAATTTCCGATCATCAACGCTAATCTGCATATTACCACCAACAACGCCAGATTGTTTAAGCCACATCACGTTATAGAAATAGATGGGATGAAGATATTGTTTATCGGTATTCTCACCGAGGCGGTGCTTCCGCAGGCTAAAAAAGAGGCATTGGTCGGAGGCTTTGTAGACGTTCACGATGCGGCAACAGAGATCGCGCGTATTTGCAATGCTTATCATTCTACGGACGTAGATTGCACGATCCTTCTGACGCATATCGGCTTTGAGGAGGATAAGCAGCTGGCTGCACAGCTGGACCCCTCTCTTGGGGTGGATATCATTATTGGCGGCCATTCTCATACGTATCTTGAACAGCCCGAGCAGGTCAACGGCATATTGATCGCGCAGGCGGGAACAGGTACCGACCAGATAGGTAGATTTGATCTTGAAATAGATACGGATACCAACAGTATCCGCGATTTTGCTTGGAAAAGCATTCCGATCACCGGCGAGCATTGTCCGAGAGACGTCGCCCTTGAAAAGATATTACATCGGTATAAGTCAGCCGCGGAGGAAAAATACAGCCGCGTGATCACACGCTTGAAACGGAAGCTGACGCACCCATCATGGTATCAGGAAACCGAGCTGGGTGGCTTTCTTGCAGATGCTTTGCAAGAAAGCTTACGGCTGGATATCATGCTTGTGGGGTCAGGCAGTATACGGGTGAGTGAGATTGGTCCCATCATATTGCTTTCCGATCTTACCGAATGCCTTCCTTACGACGATTCGGCCATTGCGTTATGGGCAACAGGTGCTCAGCTTAAGAAAATGATCTTGTTTATGCTACGTGATGAGGTGTGGGAGGGTACTCACTGCGAGTTTTTTCAGTTTTCAAAAGGGGTGCGGGTGGTATATGACAAACCGCGCCATCGCTTTGAGGAGTTTTCCTTGAATGGCGAGCCGATAGATGAAGAGAGGGTCTATAAGATCGGACTTCAATATTTCTTCTACTTAAATATGAAGGATTTCTTCTCGATCTCTCAGGAGGAGATCGCACAAAACGGAATGCCCAGAAGGGTGGCGACCTCATGCCGCGAGGTACTGGATGAATATTTATCCTGCCATCAGAAGGTAGACCATCAGATCAGCGGCAGATTAAAGATCAAGCGGGCTTGATCGTTTAAAATAGTCAGCATTTTGCCAAAGGAGCGCCAAGCGGCGATTGCTTTGGGAAAAGGAGAAACACGGCAAATGACAAAAATGAAACAAGACGAAATACAAGAGCCGATCGCCCCGGTATCGAACGTGATAGATTTTTATATAGCGCATCTTGAAAAAGATAAGCCCCGCATCAAAATGCTTTGATCGGGCTGCGGCGTTGCTTTGGTGCAAAGCGGAGGAAGTTGCATTTTGTACTATGCCTCCAAAAATCCTCGTTCTTCGGAACGAGGATTTTTCATTTGTGCCGCAAGGCACAACATCATTTGACCAAAGGTCAACATCATTGCCGCTCGCGGCACAAATGAACGAGGTTGCGCTCCGCGCATACGAAAGTTCCCATAAAACTTGACACCTGTTGCCCGGGGTGCTATAATGAAAGAAACGCTTGATAAAAGGAAAACCGTATGGAACCGAAGAATTATACCGTAGTTAAAATTGAGGGCGAGTATGCCTATCTCCGTGCAGACGGAAGTGGGGCAGAGGATGATCTGTTTCTGGCGATGGCACTCCTGCCGCCCGGTATCGACGTGGGTACCAGACTGCACTATGAAATGCTGTGCTACACGGTGATCGTGTAAGCCTCGTTATTCTAAAAAGGAGCAAGAAGCATGTATCTTTACGAGACCCATATGCATACCTCCCCCACCAGCGCGTGTGCGCGGGTGAGCGTGCGCGAGGCGCTGGAATTTTATAAATCGGCAGGCTTTGCCGGAGTCTGCATGACCGAGCATTTTTTGGACGGCAACATAGCGTATGACCTGCGTGATCTGCCGTATGACGAGCGGATCCGCGCCTATTTTTCCGCCTATGAGGAGGGCAAGCGCATTGGTGACGAGCTTGGCCTTTCGGTCTTTCTTGGCATTGAAATGTCGCATGGCGGCACCGATTTTTTGGTGTACGGCATTGACAGGGAATGGTGCCTTTCCCATCCGGATATGGATAAAATGAAAAAAAGCGAGCTGCTTTCCCTGCTGCTGGAGGAGGGAGCGCTGATCGTGCAGGCCCACCCGTTTCGTGAGGCAAGCTATATCGACCATATTCGCCTGTACCCGCGGCAGGTTCACGGGGTTGAGGTATATAATGCCTGCCGTACCGCGTTCGAAAATGCAATGGCAGAGCAATACTGCCAAAATTATCAGCTGATCCCCTTTGCGGGTACCGATAATCACGTTGGCGGGGCCAAAACCAGCCTTGGCGGCATGGCGACCGAGGAGCCGCTGGCGGACGTGCAGGCCTTTATGGAGGCCGTCCTTTCCCGCAGGGCAAGACCCTTTATCAAGGATGAAGCAGGCGTTCGCTACCTTTGATGAACGTTGGGCAAGCGCGTTTGCCGCTATAAGACTTGACAGGCGGTAAAAAGCCTGCTATCATACGAGTAAAGTTCCAATTTTCATAACAAACAGAGGTGCCATATGGGAAGTTGGTACGGGTAGCATTTGCGAGGGCGCGCATATGTCCGTGTATAGGTGGTTAGAGGTGATTGCCTGTGCCGATATCGCTTTCCCGATGGGCTGTACGCTAAAGGTCAGTTTTTAAGTTCAACAGAATACAGTACCTGGCGACAGAAAAAGGACAGAGAGCGCTTTAAGTTCCCTGTCCTCTTTTCTTGACAAGCACTGACTTAATTAAAGACAACTAAAAGAGATTTTCTAACGAAATCGTGAGAAGGGCTTGATTTTTGTGCTAAAATATGCTATAATGCAAATAACCATTTTTGTGTATTTGTTTTGAAAGAGAGAAAATATCGTGGCTGTATGTTATAACAATCTTTGGAAATTACTCATTGATAGAAATATGAACAAAACAGACTTAAAAGAAGCCGCTGGTATCAGCTTTAATGTTATGGCACGTATGGGAAGAAATGAAACTATTTCTTTTGATAGCATAGAAAAAATATGTATTGCTTTAGATTGCAATGTCGGCGATATAATTGAAGTCATACCTGAAACGTCAAAGGTGACACCTATAAAAGCACCCACAACCATTGAGTTGTTTGCTGGTGCTGGCGGATTGGCTCTTGGTATAGAAAAAGCGGGTTTTGACACAATAGGACTTATTGAGTTTGATAAGGATGCCGCCGATACATTAAAGTGCAATCGTCCTAATTGGCGTGTTGTAAATGATGATATTGCCAATATATCATGTCTTGATTTAAACGAGTATTTTGGTTTGCAAAAGGGCGAGCTTGATTTGCTTTCGGGTGGAGCACCTTGTCAAAGCTTTTCGTATGCTGGAAAGCGGTTGGGGTTAGAAGACGCACGCGGAACACTTTTTTATCATTATGCAAAATTTTTGGAACAATTACAACCAAAAATGTTTCTATTCGAAAATGTTAAAGGCTTGCTGACCCACGATCAAGGACGCACATATAAAACCATTACCGATATATTTGAAAGTACAGGGTATAGTATACAAAAAAAGGTCTTGAATGCTTGGGATTACGGTGTTGCACAAAAAAGAGAGAGACTTATCACTATTGGTATAAGAAATGATCTTGTCGGAAAGACCTCCTTTGAATTTCCTATTCCGCACAAGAACAAGCCTGTATTAAGAGATGTTTTGCTTGATTGTCCTAAAAGCGAAGGTACACCTTATTCTGCATATAAACGTAAAATTTTTGAATTAGTTCCTCCCGGCGGTTACTGGAGAGATATACCAGAAGATGTGGCAAAAGAATATATGAAAAGTTGTTGGTATATGGAAGGTGGAAGAACAGGTATTTTAAGAAGATTGAGCCTTGATGAACCCTCCCTTGCCGTTTTGACTTCTCCAAGCCAAAAGCAAACCGATCGTTGCCACCCATTGGAGCCTCGTCCACTTACAATCAGAGAAAATGCTCGTTGCCAAAGTTTCCCTGATGATTGGCAATTTTGCGGTAGCGTAGGACAACAGTACAAGCAAGTTGGTAATGCCGTTCCGGTAAATTTGGCGTACGATATAGCAGTAAAAATTAAAGAAGCATTGGAGTGTTTATAATGTGGAATTTATCATTTATTAGTGAAGACGAATTTTCAAAGCACGTAAAAGAAACCATTCAGCAATATGATAAGAAATTGGAGTCTTTCAATCTCAAAAGATTTAATAAAAATACAATTGACCCCATTAAGTTGATTTTTGATAAAACCGTTTATCATGCTACTTGGGAAGAAATTGTAAGTAATGAAATATTCCGCCAACGCGACAAATCAAACAATAATGACATCGGGTATTTTCATCAGCGCATTTTTCAATACATAAAAAATTGCCACGTCCCCCCAACGGGGAAGAAGGTGGATGGGATGTAATTTACGAAAATGCGGATGGCATTTCAATTCCTGACGCAGGAATAGTTCATACCGTTTATGTAGAAATGAAAAACAAGCATAACACAATGAATGATGCGGCTTCAGGAAAAACCTTTATTAAAATGCAAAATCAGTTATTAAATGACGATGATTGTGCATGTTTTTTAGTAGAAGTAATTGCAAAACGATCTCAAAATATCAAGTGGGAAACAACCGTTGATAAAAAGAAAGTTGGTCACAAACTCATTCGTAGAGTAAGTCTTGATCAATTTTATGCGCTCGTTACAGGTCAAGAGGATGCTTTCTATCAACTATGTATGGCGCTCCCGTCTGTTATCGAAAAGGCTGTTAAAGAATTGGATAGCACGATAGTTCCTCACGATACTGTAATTGACGAATTAAAGGCATTGGCAGCAGAAAAGAATATGGAGTCCGAGGATTTAGCTATTGCTATGGCAGCCTATATGCTTGGGTTCAGTAGTTATTTAGGATTTAATGGCAAATAACATTCATTAAGATAAGGCACTTATGGCGGTTTGCCATAAGTGCCTTTGCGTTACTTTGCAATTGGTTTTGTAGTTCTTAATGAAGGCATACGAAATACTGCATTTGTGTATGCAAATGTGAAAAATGAATTGACGGCAAGCCGCCGTGAATAGAAGCCTTGCGGCTTCATGATTTGAAAGCTACCGATTTCATGAATTGAATGGCTCTGTTCCTTCATGCCGAAGGCAATTCACGCACCGCTTGTGCCATTCATGGCGTAGTGCTTAAGGGCACTACGCTGAAACAAGGCGTGTTGCCAATCAAATCTCTTTTGCTTCCTCAATGGCAACCTTGCCGCAATGCTGGAAGCGGATCCCCGTCTCGCCGTAAGGGGCGTGGGGCGGCAGGGTATCGTTTCTTATGAAAACGTTGTCTTGGAATACAACCTCTCTCGCGTGTGCGACCTCCAGGATCCTCTTCTCGGCTTGCTCAAAGCGATTGCCCTCAACGACAAGCCTGCCGGAATAGATGATCTCCTTGTTTTTATCCGTCGCGCGGAGACGTGGGCAGCTGTAGATCGCTACACCGCCCGCATAGGCGCTGTTTTCAAAATCGTTGTCGCGGATCGTCACGTCAAGTGCCGCGCCCGACTCATACCAGTCGCAAAGCTCGCCCGAAAGCTGAATGCCCTGATTCATATTCGAGAATTTGCACTTTTCAACCAGCACCTTGCCTCGCGTGCTCAAAAGGAAGCCGCGGGGGCGGTTGAAGCCCGACGTGGTGTGGTGGATATGCACCTCGGGTGCGGTGGTGATATTCTCGGTGACCCAATGGTCATTCGTGGGGGCGGGAATCTCTCTGTCAAGCGTGAGCCGGATATGATCAATATCAACAAGCGAAGCTGCGACCACCTTCGCCTCCGCTACGATCTCATTCGTCTCGCTGTCGATCACGTCAACAGTATCGCCCACCCGGTAGGTAAGCACGCCCTTCTGCTGATAGTGGCCGAAGCCGAGAAGCAGGGTGTTTTCCGTTTCTTTTGCAAGATACAAATGATAATTTCCGTGTACGTTGCCCGCATCGTCCATCATATTGGTAAAGCTGCAATGCGAGAGCTCGATCTTACCGCGGCAGTTGACAAAGTGCGTGGCGTCAGCGCCTGTCGAGAGCATTCTGCCAAGGTCTGCTCTCGGTACAGCGACCACCTTGTGGAGCCGGATGTTCTCGGTTGTCTGCGCGATGATCCCCATCGAGATCGTCTGATAAAGCGTGATCTCCTCTATAGTTACGTTTTTAGAATCGTTTACGAATATGCCGGGGAACTCGCGGCCGGCGTAGGTCATGATAAAGCTGCCACCCACCGTGTGCCCGGCGTGAAAGCCTTTGAAATCCGCATGCATGGCGATCAGATTTTCGCCAAGCTCCTCAAGGCGGACGTCAAGGAACATACCGCCAAGGAAGCCGTGATCCTTGGGCTTGCCGCTGTAGGGGAAATAAGGGCGCGAATACGCAGAGGGCTTGCCGTCCGGCTCAAACTGGAGCGCGAGTGCCTCTTCTCGATGATATTCCCAGCCGTCACAGGGGCTATGGAAGCACCAGTTGCCCTCCTCGTCCACGCGGCAGAAAAACTGCTTGCCGTCAAAGCGCAGCACCGTTCGGTCGTCACGCGCCTCCACGATCTCTGCCTGCGCGTACATCGGTACGGCGTAGTCGATAGAAAGGTTTTTCAGACAAATATTCTCGGAATCGTCGATAACCACGGGAAGTGTTTCTCCGTTGAAAATGAGCGTGGCACCACCGCCGTCGATCGTTACGTTCCTTTTGCCGATGATCGGCATCACGATGGGTTTTACACCGCCATCGTTGTTCGACATATAGTAGGTCTTGATAAACGCCCCCTCTGGGCGAAACCGGAAGGTTCCCCCGCCAAGGCAGAGCGTATCACCATCCGCCATTTTGTCGATCGCCTCTACGAAGGCGGGCGTGCAATTTTCCTCGTCCTTGATAAAATCTCTTATGTAGTAGACCATATTGTCCTCCCCAAACTGCTTGATACCTAAAGTTTACTATAGAAAACAGCCTGTGTCAAGAAGAAAAGTGTAAATTGCGAAAAAGCCGGCTTTTCTTTTTCTTGCTTTTTGCATATATGTGTGATATGATATAAAAAAGGAGCATGCGCTCCAGAACGACCGACACAGGAGATGCCGCGAAATGGAAAAAATACTAACCGGCTTTTGCTTTACCGATATCCACAACCAGCAATCCATGCTGGATTACCCCACCACGGTCAGAAGATCGCTCGTGCAGGCAAGGGAGCTGGCGATGCGCGAGTTCGGCATGGCCGACGTGGCGCTGGTTGGCGGAGACAATATTTCAGACTACCCGCATTGGAACAAGTCTTGCGCGCTGCCCAAGAAGAACTTTTTAGACCTGAAGCAGAAGATGCACGCCTGCATTGCCGAAAGCGTGAAGGGCGGCCGGGTGCTGTACGTGGCCGGCAATAACGATATGATCCTCGGTGACATCGGCACCGCGGAAAACGAGCCGTATAACACCACCGATTTTTACGATCTGATGGACGAGGCCTTCGACCCGCTTGCGGATGATGAGTGCCTGCCGCTTACGGCGAAGGAAAAGCCGGGCGAGCGCTATCTTGGCGCCTTTCACTACGTGGTGAACGGGGTAGATTTCATCGGCATCAATATCCATCCCGATACCGCCTTCAACTCGCACGAGGGGTATTACAGCGATGAAACGATGCGCTGGGTCAAAAACAAGCTGGACGAGATAGACCCGGATGGTAAAAAAACGGTCTTTGTGGTCGGGCACCTGTCGGCCAACTATTATTATACAAACGGCAAGCTGACCGAGACCATGATCAACGGTGACCACACGCTGTTTTACGAGATCTTTCGGGGGCACCAAAACGCCTTTTACCTGTACGGCCACGTGCACGGCGAGACCTCCTGCTACCGGGATTTTTCCTCCGGCGCGGTGCTGCACATGGATGAGGGTGGCACGCCGCTGGATGCTAACCTACAGGCAAGCGACTCGCGTGGGAAGGAATACGCCTATTCCTTCGTCCATATGGGTGGCTTGCGCCCGTTCGGCCGCCAGTATTTTGAAGAGGACGGTATGAGCGGCTACGGCGGCGAGGAGCAGGTGAGCTACCACCCGCATACCGCCACGCCCACCTTGGCGCAGTTTTTGGTCTTTGAGGTCTACCCCGACCGCGTTGTTTTCTATATCCGCAATACCGGTAAGCACGAGTACTACGCCCAGACGGACGTGCTGAAGGAATATACCGTATATTTGAAATAAGGAGAAGTAAGATGACAGCAAGAGAAAGAGTGCTGGCGGCCATCGCTCACAAGACCCCCGCCCTCATCGAGGCGGGCTACGACATCCTCAACCCCGTGCAGACCTCTGCCTACGGGATGGAGGCCGAGAAGCTAAAACGCGAGTTTGGTAAGGATATCACCTTCTGGGGCGGCGGCTGCAATACCAAAACGATGCTCAACCACGCCACCCCTGCCGAGGTCTATGACCATTGCCGCCGGATGATCGACGTCTTTCATCAAGACGGTGGCTTTGTCTTTAACCAAGAGCATAACATCATGCCCGACGTGCCGCCCGAAAACATCCTCGCGATGTACCGTGCGGTACGCGATTCGGCAAACGAATGATACACGATAACAAGGAGACCGATCGTGAGCGATTTTGCCGCATAGTGAGAGAGGCGGGGTGCAGAAGGCGGAATGAGCCGTCTGTGGTTTCGTTGCCCGCGCGGCAAAGAGAAAGCAACCCCGCCCTATATACAAGCACAAGCAGGCGTGGTATAATAAAAGCGTATGGAAAGGAGCTTGTCCTATGAAGATCATCAAAGCCAAGGAGACCATGACCGCCAAGGAGCGTGTTAAGAGAACCTTTCAATTTGAAAAGACCGATCGGGTAACCATCGGGTATTCGGCTAACCCCGGCATTCACAGCCGGCTTTGCGCGGCACTTGGCGTGCCGGAAAGCGATATCGAGGCGGTGTATCAGGCACTTGGTGTCGATTACAGACCGATCAACCCCGTCTATACCGGAAAGCCGCTATTCCCGGTGCCGGAAAACCGGCGCGTAGACCAGTTAGAGGGCTGCATTATGCGCTGGGTGGCGCACGGCACGGGCGGCTACTGGGATTTTTGCGATTTCCCGCTCAAGGATGCCACCGATGAGATGTTCGATCGTTTTCCCGTTCCCAACCCCGACGATTTTGATTACGATATCGCCCTTGAGCAGGCAAAGAGCTACGGCGGGCAATACGGCCTGTACGTGGGCAACCCCGGCGTGCCGGACGTGCTCAACTCCAACGGCCGCTTGATGGGGGTAGAGGATATTCTATGCCACATCATGCTGGATGACGAGGCAGCCATGCGCTTTGTGCAGAGAAGAGCCGCCTTCCAGCTGGGCATGATGGAGCGCACGATTGATAAGTGCAAGGGCCAGCTTGATTTCGTGTGGCTTGGTGAGGATCTGGGTACCCAGATCGCCCCTATGATCAGCTTAGATCTGTATAGGCAGCAGATTAAGCCTATCCACAAGCAGTTCGTCGATCTGGCCGCCAGCTACGGCCTGCCCACCCTGGTGCATACCTGTGGCAGCAGCAGCTGGGTGTATGAGGATTTTATCGAGCTGGGCGTTCGCGGGGTAGATACCTTGCAGCCTGAGGCCGCCAACATGAGCCCACAGTACCTTGCCTCGCATTTCGGCGGGCGCTTGAATTTCCGCGGCTGCATCTCCACCGCCGGCCCGCTGGCCTACGGCACCGCCGAGGAGACCGAGCAGGTCTGCCGCGAAACGCTGGATGTCATGATGCCGGTGCGCGGCTACCACTTTGCCCCGACCCACGAGATCCAGGATAACACCCCCGTTGAAAACCTGATCACCATGTATCAGGCAGCGCACAAATATGGTGTATATTAAAAAACCGTGCAGGTATGGCGTTGTGTTCTAAAGGACACAACGCCAGTTCTATTCGCCCTTGGCGAGAGATATTGCTACGCAGTGATATTTGGACTTCGTCCCAGTGATATTCGCTACGTGAGTTTTAGGGCGAATAGAATATCACTGTGAGGCGAAGCCGAACAATACCACTGCCCGAAGGGCAATATCACTCTTTGCGAAAGCAAAGAATATCACTCATAGAAAGCAGAAGAGAGAGTTTCACGGAAGTGCGTGAAACTCTCTCTTCTGTTTTTATCGTCTGTTTCGCATTTGTATTACAAATGCATCGGGCTATGCCATATCCCTATCATAATTCTCCGATAAGGACAACACCCTTGCAGCTGCTCTCTTTTGTTATACCACCGGCACGGCCTCCTCGGCGGCGGCAAG
>JAZQVK010000026.1:0-5200 GCA_045631765.1 Eubacteriales bacterium | reverse complement strand
CGAAAGAAGGGGCACCGCCGCGGTGGCAATGGGGTAGATCAGGGCCGGCGGCAGGTTGAACATAGGCACCACCAGGGTAGTATAGTTGCCGTAAAAAGCGGTAGCCGCCGCCGGCAGATAGCCGATCTGCTGCAAGCGGCGCTGCACGATGACCAGGTCGATCATCCCTGTCAGCCCCATGACGAGCGAGGAAAAGGTGATCGGCAGCGCGATCTTCAGCAGGCGGGCAAAAATACCGTTTGCAGGTGCTTCGCTTTCGGCGCTTGCTAAGATTGCAAGGCGGCCGCTGCGTGCATACAGCCACCGTGCCAACAGCAGATAGGCCGTACCGGCCGCCTCACCCACCGCCAGGCCGGCTACCGCATAGGCGGCCACCAGCGGCAGGGGGTAGCCCTGCGCGATGGCATAAGAGGCCAGCAGCACACCGATCAGCAGCTTGCCAAGCGCCTCTAAGACCTGCGAAACGGCTGAGGGCGCCATTTGCTGAAAGCCCTGAAAATAGCCGCGCATGGCGCTGGAAAGGCAGATAAACAGCATGGTAGGCGCAATGGCGGCAATGCAATAGCGCGCGTCCGGCGTGCCGATCATCAGGGCAAGCGGGCGCGCGCCAAACAGCATGAGCGCGGTAGAGGAAAGCCCCAAAGCAAGAAAGGCAAGCCAGGTAACGCGCTCGATACGGCGCACCTGCTGCGCATTTCCTCTTGTGCGGCTCTCAGACACCAGAATAGATACCGCCACCGGCAGGCCGGCGGTGGAAAACATATACAGCCAGGTATAGATCTGATAGGCGGAATTAAAATAGCCCATCCCCTCGTCCCCCAAATAATAGGACATGGGGATCTTGAACAGCAGGCCAATGATCTTTACCAAAATATTGGCCCCGCCAAGAAACAAAACACCGGTGAAAAACAGGCGCCGATCACGCCCGGGCATGTTTTTTGCAAACTGCTTCATGCATACCTCCCTGACGCAGGTCAGGGATTATGCTGCTCGTAAAACCCCCGAATTTTCTCCGCAAGGGATGGCATGCCTACGCTTGTGTCTCCCAAGCGGATCTTCTCCGCATCTCTTAAATATTCATATGGATATTTGGGAGTAAATATGCGTTGGATTTTACTGGTACCGGCACGCGGCGCGCAATGATGCACCAGCTTGGTAACGGCAGCAGCGCCCACGGCAAAGATGCTGTGCAGCTCCTCCATCATCAGCACGTTATAAAGGCCCTCGTGCCCCTCGGTGGCATAGCCAACGTTTTCCAGGTTGCCAACCGTATTCTTTTGCCGATACATATAATAGGGGCGGTAGCCGGCATTTTTGGCGCGAAGCTGGGAATATTCAACGCTCTTGGCCGCATCACCACCGCCAAGCGGCAGGGCAAAGCCATCCTGCCTGCGAATATCGGCCGCGTTCTTCACGCTGAAGCTATGCACGGTGATATTGGTGGGGGCAAGCGATAGGATCGCATCCATCGAGACCGAGAAATTGCTGAAGCTATCCCCCGGCAGACCGGCGATCAGATCTACGTTGATATCCCGAATGCCGGACGAACGCGCCAGCTCGTAGGCGCGGTAAAAATCGTCTACCGTGTGGCGGCGGCCAATGCTGATAAGCAGCTCGTCTGACAGGGTCTGCGGATTGACGCTAACGCGGGTAACGCCATACGCCTTGGCGATCTCCAGCTTTTCGGCCGTGATGGTATCCGGCCGGCCGGCCTCTAAGGTAAATTCGGCAAGCGAGGCCGTATCTACGTTTTTGGCCACGCGAGCAAGCAAGGCCTTCAGCTTGGTAGGGGTAAGCACGGTGGGGGTACCACCGCCGATATATACGGTGCTAACGGTAAGCCCCAGCGAGCGAATGACCGAAAAGATATTATCAATATCTAAAAACAGCGTTTCTAAATAATCGTCGATGAGGGAAAGCAGCCTGCCCGAGGTGCCGGAAACGAAGGAGCAATAAGCACAGCGCGAGGGGCAGAACGGGATAGAGATATACACGCTGCAGGAATCGTGCAGCGAAACGGATTTGGTGATCTTCAGCTCGGTGGCAGCCACCGAAACGGCCAAAGCTGCCTTCTTGGGGTTTACGAAATATTCGTCACGCAAAACGCGCTTAGAGCGCAAAACGCCGTTACCCGTCAAGATCAGCTCGCTGGCGACCTTAGAGGGGCGAACGCCGGTTAAGATGCCCCAGGGCGGCGTATAGCCAAGCAGCTCCTTGCCGGCGGCAAATACCGCGCGGCCAACAGCGATCTTTGCCAGGCGCTCGGCGCTGGCATCCGGAATGTCACTGACAAGGATCTCACCGGTGCCGGTGCTTTGGCGGTCACCAAGTGAGAGCGTAGCGGTAGAGCAAAAGGCCTCGCCCTCTCGATAGAAGCGAACATGCGCCTCCGGATTTTCGGGAGACGGCTGCTCCTCTACCCCGAATTTTGAGCCTGGGAAGAAAAGCAAGCAAAGCGTTTGTACGTAATAGGCGCTGATGTCACCCTCAACGGTCAAGATCATTTGTTGCGTCCTCTTTTCAGCTTTTCAGAATCCATGACGATGGTAACAGGGCCATCAGCAGCCATGTCGATCTGCATATCGGCGCCAAACACGCCGCAGCCAACGGGGATGCCCTGCCCCTTGATGGCCTCGATAAAGCCCTCGTATAGGGGGATAGCCTGCTCCGGCCTGGCAGCAGACAGGTAATCCGGCCGGTTGCCGTGGCTATAATTGGCGTGTAGGGTAAAATTAGAAACGATCAGCGCACCACCACCGATATCCAGCAGCGATATATTCATTTTTCCGTTCTCGTCGCTGAAGATGCGCAGGCGCGGAATTTTGTCCGCCAGCAGGCGAACGTCCTCCTCCGTGTCGCTCACGCCAACGCCAAGAAGGATCAGCAGCCCCTGCTCGCAGCGGCCGCTTTCTACCCCGTCAGCCACCACGCAGGCATGACGGATGCGTTGTAATACGGCAATCATATATGCCTTATTCCTTTCCTTTATCTGACCAGCCCACGGTTGACAGACCGCACAGCCGGAATGCTTTGCAGGCGCGAAACGATCGAGCGGAAGTGCCCTACGTTCTTGCACCCGATGGTGAGCTGGATAGATTGCATATCATCCGGCCGCTTTTGCGAGTTGATCTGCATAATGGTGACCTTCATATCGGCCAGCGCACCGGTCACGTCAGCGATCAGGGTGATATTGCTTTCCGCAATGATCTGGATCATGGCCTCGTAGACCGAGGTGGCAGTGGCAAAATCCTGCTCCCATTCCGCCTTCAGCCAGCGGTCGGCGTTATCGGGGTTCTTGCGCCCCTCTATCGCATTGGGGCAATCCTTTTTATGGATGGAAATGCCGTAGCCCTTGGTGATAAAGCCAATGATCTCATCACCCGGCAGGGGGTTACAGCACTTGGCACACTTGACCATGCAGCCGGCCGTACCGTCCACGATAATGCCGCTGCTGGTGCGCAGGTTCTTTGGCTTTTCCACCGTTTTGACCTGCGAGACCTCCATGGGCTGTACCGGTGTATCCAATTTTACCACGCGGTCAAACTCATCCCGCAGGCGAACGGCAATCTTGGTGATCGAAAGGCCACCATAGCCGATGGTGTTATACAGGTCGTCCGGCCCTTGAATACCAAGGCGCCTCGCAATATTGGTAACCACCTCTTGCCGCTCGGCATCGGTATACGGGCGGCCAATGCGACCAAGCTCACGGTCGATCTCGGCACGGCCAACCTCAATATTCTCTGTCCGCTTTTCCTTTTTGAACCATTGGCGGATCTTGTTACGCGCCTCGCTGGTCTTGACGAGTTTGATCCAGTCACGGCTCGGCCCCTTATTGGCCGAGGAGGTGAGGATCTCGACGATCTGCCCATTCTCCGGCACGCTGTCAATGGGCACGATCATGCCGTTGATCTTGGCGCCGATCATCTTATTACCAACAGCGGTATGAATGGCGTAGGCAAAGTCGATCACGGTGGCACCAAGTGGCAGCGAGATACAATCCCCCTTGGGGGTAAAAACGAAGGTCTCGTCATGGAAGATATCGGTCTTGAAGGCCTGCATAAATTCATCCGGGTCGCGGGTGTTATCCTCGGTCTCGATCAGACGGGCGATCCAGGCAAGCTTTTCATCGGTCTCTGAGCCGGCAGACTCGCCGGATTTATACTTCCAATGCGCCGCGATACCAAATTCTGCCACGCGGTGCATATCAAAGGTGCGGATCTGAATTTCAAACGGGATACCGCCACGGCTGATGACCGTGGTATGCAACGAGCGGTAGAGGTTTGGCTTAGGGGTAGAAATATAGTCCTTAAAGCGGCCGGGCACAGACTTGAACAGCTCGTGCACGATACCAAGCACGGTATAGCACTCAAGCTCGGTATCCACGATCACACGCAGGGCGTAAAAATCGTAGATCTCGTCAATGCTTTTGTTGTTGTTATACATCTTGCGGTACAGGCTGTAGACCGATTTCACGCGCCCCTCAACCATATACCGAATGCCGTTTTCATTCAGCTTTTCTTCAATTTTATCGCGCGCCAGCACCAAAAGATCACGGTTTTGGCCGTAGCGGCTGTCAATGGCCTCGTGTATCTCCTGGTAGCCCACCGGGTCCAGGTAGGAAAGGCTGATATTCTCCAGCTCCAGCTTGATACGCTGCATACCAAGGCGGTGTGCCAGCGGCGCGTAGATATACATGGTCTCTAACGCAATGGTGCGCTGCTTCTCGGGCGATTTGGCTGCCAGGGTACGCATATTATGCAGGCGGTCGCAGAGCTTGATGAAGATCACGCGGATATCCTTGCTCATGGCCAGCAGCATCTTGCGGATGTTCTCGATATGCGCCTCTTCCTTATCCTCGATCTGCAGCTGCAGGATCTTGGTCAGCCCGTCTACCAGCAACGCCACGTCATCACCAAAGCGGCGGCGGATCTCGGCAAGGTCGGTCTTATCCGAGCAATCCTCTACCGTATCGTGCAGCAGCGCGGCACAGATGGAATCGGTATCCAGCTCTAAGTCGGCTACAATGGTGGCCACCGCCAGCGGGTGCGAGATATAGGGCTCGCCACTCAGTCGGAACTGGCCGGTGTGCAGCGCATCGGCATACTCGTATGCCGCAAGGATCTTATCAAGCTGATAATGGCGGCCGGAGGCGGAAAGGCGCGCCAGCAGCGCGTCAAACTGCTCTCTGATCGCGCGAACG
>JAZQVK010000025.1:0-1606 GCA_045631765.1 Eubacteriales bacterium | reverse complement strand
TTTGATTTCGCCGCCGGTCATCTTAAAGGTGCCGCTATCAGTCTGCACACCGCCGTGCAGAGCCTGGTTGCCGGAGATCTCACCGCCGCTCATGGTAAAGGTCTCGGTTCCGCCATACATGAAAATAGCGCCGCTCTGGTATGCAGTATTGTTGCGGATCGCACCGCCGGTCATAGAAGCCGTGGAGCCGGAGCCTTGCAGCCACACGATCGTGCTGCTATTATCGGCCCTGTTTTTCTCAATGACAGCACCGGCCAGATTCAAAGAGCCCTCGGCATAGATTGCAGAAGCGCCCTTGGGAGCCACAAGTCCGGTCAGTGTTCCGCCGTAGAGGTTGATGCTGCTGGAGCTTGTTTGCAACGAGATACCGGCAGCATCTCTGTGATGCGCGTAGCTGTTATCGCCACTTCTTCTGTTGCCGGCCAGATTGCCGCTGTACAAATTCAGCGTGACGTTGCTCTGAGCACTTTGAATCAAAGGTGCCGTGCTGAGGTCAATGCTTCTGGTAATCACGCCGCCGGACAGGTTGGCGTTGCCGGAGGCATCTGCCTTCACCCACTTGCCATTTTCGTTAATGTTACCGTAGGTGGTAACAGTACCGGCCTGACAGTCACAGATATTCAGCGTGCTGCCTTCTGCCAGACTAATAGCGGAGCTCTTCGTGGAAAAGTCCAGCACCTTGCCGTTCAGGCAGAGGGTGACCTCTTGGTTTGCTCCAATTTCGATACCACCGCCTGCGGCGATATCTTTTGATAGGAAATATTTGCCTGACGTCAACGGCTCTTCGCGGTCGCCGATCTCCGAAAGTTCCTGCCAACCATCATTATGATCGGTATGGATCGGTTCACCCTCTGCCGCATTTGCCGTTACGATTATGCCCAAAAATATGGTTGCGACCATAACAAGCACAAGCAAAAAACCTAATAAACTTTTTTTCATCATTCTTAAAAGTTCTCCTTTCATGATAAAAAATTATAGAGAGTAACGTCTTTGCGACAAAGACTACTTTCTCAACGTACACATTATACCAAGCCGTGCGTTACAAATCCGTTACAAGCGGGCACCGTAACACGAAAATATTGAAAAGTATTTGGGTTTGTGATATAATAAAAGCATTCGATACTCCGCACCCGCCATACGCGGGCCCCGCGGAGCCAACTAAGGTAGCTTTTATTGATCACAATTTCACGGATTTTATGTTGTTTCTCATGCTATCCGCATGAGAAAAACGCGTGGTAGAAATTGTGATATAATGCTCCTGTTGTTTCGGTGTAACAGCTCGGTTATCGGGGGGATATAAATGTTAAAATTGAAAAACAAATTTCCCGAGATTAAAAAATCATATTTTTTGTTTGCGGGCATCGTGCTTTTGCTTTTGCTTGCCGCCTTGCTTTTGTGGTTCAACAACAGCCGCAGCGTGCAAGCGCTGCCGTCGATGGTTGGTGACGTGTATTTTGAGGGTGAGTATCGGATCGGGGACGGTGAGTGGCACAAGATCGTAGAGGGGGGACATATTCCGTCTACCGAAGGCGACGTCACCTTGCGAGGTAATTTTCACATGCTGAATCCTGAGGGGGGGTACGAAGGTATTTATAGATACGAAATA
>JAZQVK010000024.1:0-6052 GCA_045631765.1 Eubacteriales bacterium | reverse complement strand
GGCGGCCGTTTTGCCGGTGCCGGTGGGGGCACAGGCGTACAGCCGCTTGCCATGCTTGATGGCGCGATAGGCGGCTTGGATCATCTGCTCCTGCGCCTCGCGGCGCGAGGAGTAGGGAAAGGCCAGCTTGTCTAAGGTAGGCAGGCGGCGGCAAACACGGTCAACCTCCTCGGCCGCCTGCTTGCCAAGGCAGGTGCGCAGCCTTTCAAAAAAGGCCGTGGCCGCGCTGCGGGTAATGGTTTCTTCGTTTTCGCCGCTTTCGCCGCGCTGCGGGTTCGTTAACTGCATGCGGGCGCGCACGCTGCCCACCGGCGTGCCGTTTGCAAAATAGAGAAAGGCTAAGCCAAACAGCTCGCCGCGTACGCGGCGCACCGTTTCACGGTCGGGGTTCCTTGGGTCGCCGTTCGTCAGGCGCAGCAGCGTCAAGCAGGGTAGCGCGCCCGTCATGCCGGCAGGCGGCTCGGTCACGCCGGTGGCGGTGCCCGTCAGCAAAAAGCGGTGCCCCCCCTCGCTGAAGGTATGGGAAAGCGTGCGCTCCGCGCCGATGCCGGCAGGGCGATCCTGCTCGCTTGGCAGCGTAACGATATCCTCATCCCGCTCGTTGGCTGTTTCACTGGCAAAGCGATGCAGGGAAAGAGAGACCAGCTCGCTAAGCGGTAGCGAGATGGTTGCGGTTTTTTCGTCGTAGCGCACGGTTTTTACCTCTTTTTTAGAAAAAATTCAAAAAACCCCTTGTCAAAAGAAGAAAGATGTGGTATACTATCTGTCGACCCGGAGGCATAGCTCAGTTGGTTAGAGTACTTGCTTGACATGCAAGGGGTCACTGGTTCGAGTCCAGTTGTCTCCACCAAACGGATTTGCCGCGCGGCAGATCCGTTTTTCTTTTTCAAGTATACCATGTTTTTGGCCGCGGCGCAAGAGGATGGCAGCATTTTTTCATATTTATTAAGGAGGCTTTTGTGAAAAAGGGACTAACATCTACCACGGCAACGGCGCTATTGCTGCTGACTGCTATGATATGGGGCTTTGCCTTTGCCGCCCAGCGCGCGGCGGGGGCGGCCTTTGGCTCGATCTCTATTATCTGCCTGCGTTCAATCATCGCTTTTTTCGTCCTGATCCCGGTGGTGATGCTGTTTGACCGGCTGCGCGGCGATGGCAGGCATCTTTTTTCACGCCAAAACGGGCACCTACGGATCGGTATTACCCGCGTAGAGTGGGTAGGTGGCTTTTTATGCGGCCTGGCGCTGGGCGTTGCCTCACTTTTGCAGCAGTATGGGCTGCTTTATAACCAAAGCTCGGGCAAGACTGCCTTTATCACCGCGCTGTACGTGGCGCTGGTGCCGGTGTTCGGCGCCTTCGTTGGGCGAAGGACAAGCCTGCTTGTCTGGCTTGGCGTGCTTGGCTCGGTGGGCGGTGCCTTTTTGCTGGCCTTTGATTTCGCCGGGGGCGAGCAGATCAGTCTGGCCTTTGGCGACCTGCTGGTGCTGCTGTGTGCGGTGGTGTTTGCCGTGCAGATCTTGGTGATCGACCGCTTCTCACCGCGCTGCGACGGTATTCGCATCTCGCTCGTCCAGTTTTTGACCGGGGCGGTGATCACCCTGCCCTTTATGCTGATTGTAGAGGGGGCTACGCTGACCCCGGCAGTATTCTCGGCCGGTATTCTGCCGCTGCTCTATCTGGGCGTGATGTCCAGCGGCGTGGCCTACACTTTGCAGATCATCGGCCAAAAAAAGACCCACCCGGCCGTGGCCAGCGTAGTCATGTCGCTGGAATCGGTGTTTGGCTTGCTGGGCGGTGCCATCGTCTTTGGCGAGCGGCTGGAAAAGCCGAGCGAGATCGCCGGCTGCGTGGTGCTCTTTGCTTCCGTGCTGCTCACACAGATGGGCGAGCTGGTCAAGAAAAAGGAGGAGACGAGATCGTGAAATACTGGATCTATCGCAACCCCGTTCTTGCTATGCTGATCCCCTTTTTGGCCGGCTCGGCCGTGGTTGTCGGCTTGGTGTATTACCAAATTCTCTCGCTGCCCTGGGCGGTCATGCTGTTAGCCTTCGTCTTTTTTATGGTAACAAGGCTCGTGCGCCGCGCCTATTCCATGATCGCGGCCGAGGCAACCTACAGGCTGCAAAACGAATGTGATGCACAGGCCTACCTGGCCATGGTAGAGAAGCTGCGTGCGCGCAAGCACATGCCGCGTGACCTGTTTTTTAATACCGAGGTGCTATATGCCCTGGGGCTGCAGGCCGTTGGTCGCACGGGTGAGGCCGTGGCGCTGATGCGCCGGTTTCTTGCGCAGCGAGAAAGCCTGCCGCCGGCTCTGCGCTTTCAGTTTGACCTCAGCTATGCCGCCATTTGCGCGCATGATGAAGAGGGAAAGCGCGAGCTGCCTGCCCTGCTTGCTATGTTAGAGCACGGGTATCACACCATCTCTTGGGCACCGCCGATGCGCGAGGTGATCCGCCGCAATCTGGATAGCCTGCAGGACGTCATGCACTACCACAGCGGCCAATACGAGGGGCTGGTTGACCGCCTGGTTGCCAGAATTGAGGCCTACCGCCCCATTGCCTCTATGCGCCGCCATATGCTGCTTGCCTGCCTGTGGCTTGCCCGTGTTTACGAGGCGCTTAGCCGCCCGGGCGATGCCTTGGCCATGTATCGCTACGTGGCCGAGCACGGTAATACGCTTGGCATCGTGGATGAGGCAAAGGCGGCTGCCGACCGGCTGGCCGGGTAGTTTTCTAAAATTTATTACCACGGCAAGGGTTGACAAACGATTGCAAAAGGGATATAATAAAAATACCCTTTTGGGGAATAACATAGAAGGAGTACATATGAATATGAAAAAGATTCTTTCTTTGACGTTAGCGGCAGTGATGCTTGTTTCCGTGATGCTGACCTTTACGTCGTGCTCGGCCTACGGTGGCATTGAAAAGAATTTTCTGAATGCCGGCTTTGAGGTGGTAGATACCACGGATGCAGACGGCAAAAACGTGCTGGATATCACCGCGACCTTAGAGGATGGTGAGGTTTCCTGCACCGTTCACGTGCTGAAGCACGGTACACTGCTGAAGGGCAATCTGATGTATGCCGTGATCGCGGAATACAGCGGCGATAAGGAGGTCAAGGAGGCGCTGGACGATTATTTGGATGGCGAGCTGGCCTCTGTGCTGGAGGATCTGGATGCCTCTAAGATCGTAAACGGCAACTGCCTGCTGATCCCGATCCCGCTGAACCTGGATATTGAGGACAGCGTAGACGAAATGATCGAGATCTTTAATAAATAAGCGATCTGAAAAAAGAGGGTCAAGCGAAAAACGCTTGACCCTCTTTCCTTTTTGAGAATGAATTTGAGAATTATTTTCAAATCCTCTTGACAGCGGCATGAAAAAAGTGTATAATAGCGAGGCAATTTTGATGAAAGAGGGCAAAAAGATGAAGGGCTACCAGACCGAGCAGAAGAAGCTGCTGCTGACCTATCTTTCCTCGCATGCCGACCGTGCCTTTACCTTAGAGGAACTGGGGGCGGTGATGACCGAATGCGGCGTTGGCAAAAGCACGGTCTACCGCCTGGTGGCGCGCCTTTCTGAGGAGGGCGCCGTGCGCCGCTACGCGCGTGAGCAGGGTAGGGGGTACACCTATCAGTATCACGAGGCGCAAGCCTGCCACAGCCACCTGCATCTGCGCTGCACGGCCTGTGGCCGCGTCATTCACCTGAGCGAGGAGATCTCGCGCCATTTTGCCGGGGCGCTGCTGGCGGAAAACAGCTTTTATTTAGACGATAGCCGCACCCTGCTTTTTGGTCGGTGTGAGGCATGCTATCTGGCGGGAAGGGAGTAACGAATTGGATTTTGTGATACATGCGTTTGCGCACGCGGTAAAGGATACCCTGCCGCTGCTGCCGTTTTTATATCTGACCTATCTACTGATGGAGCTGCTGGAGCATAAGGCCGGCGAGCGGGTAGATGCCATCATTCGCCGCTCCGGCCGTGTAGGACCCTTGGCCGGCGGTCTTCTGGGTATGCTGCCGCAATGCGGCTTTTCAGCCGCCGCTGCCTCGCTGTATGCCGGGCGCGTGGTGTCGCTTGGCACCATGCTGGCCGTGTTTCTTTCCACCTCGGATGAGATGCTGCCCATTCTCTTGACCAAGCAGATCCCGCTGCCCTCCGTGCTGGCGCTCTTGGGCACCAAGGCGGCTGTGGCGGTGGTTTTCGGCTTTTTGGTTGACCTGCTATACCGCCCGCGGCACGAGGAGCACGTAGAGGAGCTTTGCCAGGCAGAGGGCTGCCATTGCGAGGGGAAGAGTATTTTTCTTTCCGCCCTGTTTCATATGCTGAAGGTGGCGCTCTTTATATTCCTTGCTACCTTTGCCCTCGGCCTGGTGATCGAGCTGGTGGGCGAGGAGCAGCTTGCTTCGCTGGTGCTTGACCGCCCTGCGCTTGGCTCGCTGCTTGCCGGGCTGATCGGTCTGATCCCGAACTGCGCGGCCTCGGTCATCCTGACCGAGCTGCATCTTGGCGGTGCGCTTTCGCTTGGCGCTATGCTTTCCGGCCTGCTGGTAGGCGCGGGGGTAGGCCTTCTCGTCCTCTTCCGCATGAACCGCCGTATCAAGGAAAATTTGCTGATCCTTTTGGTGCTGTACGCCATTGGCGCGGCGGTGGGCGTTTTGTTTGATCTGACCGGGCTCGGTGCCCTGCTTTCACTTGTGTGAGGACGTGCTATGACAGAGAGATTATATGACGTTGATGCCTATCTTTCAGCGTTTGAGGCAACCGTGATTGGTTGCCGCGCGCATGGCAAGGGCTATGCCGTGCTGCTTGACCGTACTGCCTTCTTTCCCGAGGGGGGAGGGCAGAGCGGTGATAGCGGCCGTATTGGCCGCCTGCCTGTGCGTGACACGCAGGAGGAGGGAGGCGAGATCCTGCACCTGACAGACGAGCCCTGCGAGGTGGGGGTAACGCTTTCCTGCGAAATTGATTTTTCTAAGCGCTTTGACCGTATGCAGAACCACAGTGGCGAGCATATCGTCTCCGGCCTGGTGCATCGCCTCTTTGGCTTGGATAACGTAGGCTTTCACCTGGGGGACAGCGAGACCACGCTGGATTTTAACGGCGTGCTGGATCGCGAGCAGCTTGACCGTGTAGAGGCGCTGGCAAACGAGGCGGTATTCGCCAACCTGCCCATTCTTTGCCGCTACCCGGCCGAGGGTGAGCTGGCGGCGCTGGATTACCGCTCGAAAAAGGAGCTGAGCGGTGCCGTGCGCATCGTAACGGTAGAGGGCTACGATTGCTGCGCCTGCTGTGCGCCGCACGTCTCTCGCACCGGCGAGATCGGGCTGATCAAGCTGCTGGACTTCATGCATTATAAGGGCGGCGTTCGTATTTGGCTGGTGGCCGGCCGCCGCGCGTTGCAGGATTACCGCGAAAAATACCGCGAGGTATCTGCCGTTTCGCGCGCGCTGTCGGTGCCGCAGGCAGAATGTGCCGTGGGCGTTGACCGCCTGCTTTCCGAATTAGAGGAAAGAAAGGCAAGCGCCACGGCCCTTTCGCGCGAGCTGGCTGAGGCGCGTGTGGCGGCCATAGCGCCAAACGAGGCCGGCCACGCCCTTTGCTTTCTTGCCGAGCCGGATGAATACGTGGCACGCCGCATCGCCTTAGGCGGAGCCGAGCGGGTGCCGGGCGTGTGCGCCGTATTCTTCCCGGCGGGGAATGGGTATCGGTTTATGATCGCCTCACAGCACCTGCCGCTTCGTGAGCGGGCTGCCGCTATCCGCGAGGCGCTTGCCGCCCGTGGCGGCGGCACCGATGACCTGCTGCAGGGCAGCGCTGCTGCTGACAAGGAGGCCATAGAGCAATATTTCTCTCGGGCGCTGTAATCAGGAACAAGGGCGCTACTACATCCATATACTAATAGCGTAGGCGCCATCACCCGCCTGCCGCCGCACGGCAAATTTGTTAGAGGAATGAGTGCGGTACCTCGCCGTGTGTTGCACAGCCCGCCAAATGACCTGCCATGGCAGGGCGCGTGCCGGATCACCGGTGGCCATATGGCCACCGGT
>JAZQVK010000023.1:0-2986 GCA_045631765.1 Eubacteriales bacterium | reverse complement strand
AAATAAGAGCCGTCACACCATTTGAACACAAGGACCTTCAGGGTGTTTTTGCCTTCTTTCAGGAAAGGAGAAATCTTGATGTCGCTTTCCATGTGGCTCACTTGGCTGTAGGCGGCAAGCTGATTGTTTACCCAGACATAGAAGCAGCTGTCTACCCCTTCAAAGACTATATAGGTATCCTTACCCGCCACGGGCGTATAGTTAAAATCACGGATGTAAAGACCGCAGGAGTTCTCGGAGGGGACGTGCGGCTCGTCTACGGGAAACGGATAGTTGATATTGGTATAGTTGGGCACGTCGTAGCCGCGGCCAAGCGCCATTTGCCAGTTCATGGGAACGGGCAGCTTGTCCATGCCGGCACGGTCAAACCACGCGGCGGTGAAATCCGGCACCTCGGTGACCGAGGAATAATACTGAAAATCCCACGTGCCGCAAAGCGACTTGACGTAGGCGCTGTCAGCACGGTTATCCGCCTTTGCCTTCTCGGCACTTTCGTAGGGGATAAAATAGGCGCGCGGCTCCTCGCAGCCAACGTGAAGCTTTTCAAGAGATTTGTGATAATCGGGGACCTGCAATGGCATTGTCTTTCCTCCTTTTGCCGCCAAAAAGCGGTGTTTACTGCCATTATTATATTAAAAAAAGCCTGCCCTGTCAAGCCAAAAAAAAGAATAAGAAAACATTTTATATATTTTTCAAAAAAGACGTAAAATTTTATTGACAAAGAGAAAGGGATGGTGTATAATGTTCTTGTAATGAAATTTTGTTTCATTTTATTTCGCTTCTCCAAAGGAGGTGGCCGCGGTGAACAGAACCCTGCTACAGGCACAATCGCTATATGCCGATATGGGCAAGGCAGAGCGCCGCGTGGCTGACTGGCTGCTCTCTCACCCCGGCGAGGTGCTGCCCTTTGCCATTCGCGAGTTGGCCACCGCGTGTGACACGAGCGAGGCAACCATCGTACGGTTTTCCCGCCGCCTGGGCTTTAACGGCTACCAGGAGCTGAAGCTTTCGCTGGCAAGCGAGGCCGAAAAAAAGATCATTGCCCCCAACATCACAGCAGAGGATTCCTGCTTTGACGTGTTTGAAAAGATCTGCAACGATGCTTACCTTTCGCTTGAGAGAACGAAAAAGACCCTCTCTGCCCCCGGCATGGCCGAGGCGGCAGATGCCATTGCGGCTGCAGGCCGCGTGGTGCTCATCGGTCTGGGCTCCTCAGCCTCGGTCGCTTCAGATGCATCAGACAAGCTGCTGCGCGCCTGCTGCAACAGCGCCTCCTACGGCGACACGCACATGCAGACCATTGCGGTCTCTCGCTTGCTGCCGGGCGACGTGCTGATCGGCATTTCGCATTCCGGCTCCTCGAAGGATATCGTAGACGCGATGCGCATCGCCAAGGAGCGCGGGGCCACCACCGTCTCGATCACCTCAAGAGAAAAATCCCCTATCACGCGGCAAAGCGATATCGTTCTGCTGACCGACACCGAGGAGGTACGCCATTCCTCGCTTGGCCTCAGCTCGCATCTTTCGCGCCTGCTGGTGCTGGATGCGCTCTGCTACCGCGTGGTATACAAAAATGAAGAAAAGGTCAGAGAGGTGCTCAGCAATGCCGAAACCTCTCTGCGCTCGAAGCGCGTGACTTAATTATATTTTATCTGCAAAGGAGTTGTAGCTATGAAAATTCTGGTTGTCAATGCCGGAAGCTCATCCCTGAAGTATCAGCTGTTTGATATGCCGGCGAAGGAGCCCCTTGCCAAGGGCTTATGCTCGGATATCGGCGTTATGGAAAACGGTGCGCCCAAGGTTGGCCGCATCAAGCACGTGCACGGCAAGGCCGAGCACAAGGAGGACATTGTGATCGCCAATCACGACGTGGCACTTTCCCGCGTGTTGGAGCTGTTGACCGACAGCGAGCTTGGCGTGATCGAAAACGTGAGCGAGATCGCAGCGGTTGGCCACCGCTTCGCACACGGCGGTGAAAGGATCCGTTCCTCGACCGCACTTGGTGAGGAGGAAATGGCCTACCTACATTCGATCGTACCGATCAACCCGCTGCACGGCCCCGGCTCGATCGCCGGTGTAGAGGCCTGCCGCAAGGTGATGCCGAGCGTGCCGCACGTTGGCGTGTTTGATACCGCCTTCCACGCTACGATTCCGGACTACGCATACATCTACCCCCTGCCCTACGAATGGTACGAGCAGCACATGGTACGCCGCTACGGCTTCCACGGTACCTCGCACCGCTACGTTTCGCTTCGCGCGGCCGAGCTGCTGGGCAAAAAGCCAGAGGAGCTGAAGACCATCGTTTGCCACCTGGGCAACGGCTCGTCGATCACGGCGGTCAAAAACGGCAAGGTGGTAGACACCACCATGGGCTTTACCCCGCAGGAGGGCGTGCCGATGGGTACCCGCTCCGGCACCATCGACCCGACCATTGTTACCTATATGATGAAGCAGCTGGGCGCCACGCCGGACGAGATGGATAACCTGCTCAACAAGAGTTCGGGGCTACTGGGTGTTTCGGGCGTTTCCTCCAACTGCTATGACGTGATGCAGAGCGATAGCTACCGCGCCAAGCTGGCGATCGACATTCTCATCCATTATATTAAGAAGATCATCGGCTCCTTCGTTGCCGAGATGAACGGCGTTGACGTGCTGGTCTTTACCGCCGGCATCGGTGAAAACGACGTGATCATCCGCGATCGCATCTGCCGCGAGATGGAATACCTGGGCATTACGGTAGATGAAGAAAAGAACAAGGCTGTTGGCCGCGGCGGCGAGGGCGAGATCTCGCAAAGCGGCGCCGGCGTACACGTCATGTCTATTCCCACCAATGAGGAATACATGATCGCGCTGGATACCATGGGTTTTGTAAAATAAAAAAATAATATATAAACGGTGAAAGGAAAAACATCATGACTGCATTTGAAATCAAAAAGGCCATCTGCGAGGTTGGTCACAAGCTGTACGACCACGGCTTTGTTGCCGC
>JAZQVK010000022.1:0-24639 GCA_045631765.1 Eubacteriales bacterium | reverse complement strand
TGACGGTAGCAGAAAACCTGCGCCTTGGCGCCTATACCAGAAAGGATAAGGCAGAATACACCCAGACCGTGAACAAAATGTTTGAGCGCTTCCCGATCTTGAAGGAGCGCCAAAAGCAGGTTGCCGGTACGCTTTCGGGCGGTGAGCAGCAGATGCTGGCAATGAGCCGCGCGCTGATGTCGCACCCCAAGCTGCTGCTGCTTGATGAGCCCAGTATGGGTCTTTCTCCGCTGTACGTTAATACGATCTTTGATATGATCCGCACCATCAACGATGAGGGCACCACCGTGCTTCTCGTAGAGCAGAATGCCAAAAAGGCGCTTTCGATCGCTGACCGCGCCTACGTTTTGGAGATCGGTAAGATCGCCAAAACCGGCACAGGTGCCGAGCTGCTGTCTGACGATAGTATTCGCCGCGCTTACCTTGGTGACTAACATAAAAAGATCCTCAACGGATTAACCGTTGGGGATCTTTTTTGCTTAAAGAAAGTTAATCCCACACCTCAAAGGCGGCAAAGGCGTGGGGGGCAAGTGGGGAAAGGGTAACCGTGTCGCCGGTCAGCTTGCCCTCGCAGCCGGCAAAGCGGATCTGCTTGTACGGCCTGTCAAGTTGAATAACGGGGGTGGGAATGTCGTCCATAAAGACGTTTGCCAGCGCTACTGCCATGCCGTGCGCATTTCGGGAAGTTAATAGATAGAGACTGGGGTTTTTCAGGCTGATGGCGGGCAGCGCCTTGCCGCACAGCCACGTAACGGCTTGTACCAGCTGCTCTTGGCGGTAATAGCTGTTCAGGTAGGGCACCTGCCGGTCAGCGCTCTTTATGTCGCAGGCCAGCACGAAAAAGCGCATGCCGTCGGCATTTTCATAGCGATAGGCACCGGGGGTATTATCCGGCAGCAGTCTGCTTACGATCTCTGCCTTTTCGTTGCAGGAGATCGAGAAAAGCCCCTTTCCCCCGATACCGCTGATGGCGCCGCTTTCAAAGCGCTCGGTGCCGCAGTCGCTCGGTTGATAGGAGACCAGGCCGGTACCAATGCCGCTCTTTGTCAGAATGGCGGCCGCCGGTACGTCTAAAATCGCACCGTTCTTGAGCAGCTCACGGCCGATGCCACGGGCATTTTCGCCACAGACCAGGGCAGGGTATTCTCCTACGGTGTAGGCGGTGGGAATGCTGTTTTTAGAAAGCAGTGCACGCGCATCGCTGCGGTAAGCGCTGATCAGCCGGTTGGCAATGCCCGCCTCGCACGGTTCGGGCAGCACCGCATCCTTGATCTTGTGCATACGGCTGTGCACGTATACGCCAACGGGCGCTTTGCCATCAAACATATCCTGCAGTGCTGCCCGTATGGGGGCATTGTTGATATGCCGCTCGGTGTACCCAGTTTCGTAATGATAGGGCAGCGTATAGTCGAACATGTATTTCAAGATGCCGTCTGCGCTGCCGTCTGCCAGTAGTGCCAAATCAAACAGCTCTAAGGGCTTAGCGGGCACGTTGTAGCGCGGGCGTGGATATACATCCCCCTCGGTGAAAAGCTCCACGCCCTGGTTCTTGCACCAGGCAAGCTCCATGCGCGTATCCTCGATCACGTCAATGATCTCGCTGTGGTTTTCCCAATACGGCGCGCCGATCGTGCGTAAAAACGGCGGTGTCTTGCCGGCAAGCGCACGGGTGATCGCCATATTATCGGTGCCGCAAAAATCCCAGTTGTCATAGCAGGCACAAATACCAAGACGCACGGTGTCATCCACCTCGTCTACCGCACGGCGCAGCTTTTTTGCAAAATCGATCAGCGTGTCGGCTGAAAGCTGCATATAGGCATCCCGATACTTATTCGGCCCACCGCTGAAGATCAGTCCTTCTAATTGCTCACGCGGGATCTCTTCACCAATGCGGCGCGTGTACTCGGCCATGTGCAGATGACAAAAGCAGCCCATATAATAGGGGCGAAGGTTCAGACGGTAGTCATCATCCAGCATGATCAGTTGGGGATGCATGGCCGCCAGCTTTTTGACCGCCCCGCAAAAAACGGTAGAAAACGTTTCATCCAGCGGGCAAAAGCCGGCCTCACACTCCTCGCCCATCACACCGGCCATTTTGGTAAAGGTTGGCGCCTCATCCTTTGCTTGGTGCATCAGCGCGCCGCCGTGGCCAAAGGTGCCGATCCAAATGCCGGTTTCCAGCCCGTTGTCTTGAAAATAGCGAATGGCGCGCTCTATGCGTGCAGGGTCTTGCTGGAGCAGGCTCTCAGAGGAATAAACGTTGTTCAGCAGCGTTAAGAACACACGCTTGGCGCCACAATCGTTCACCGTCTGCAGATATAGCGGCAGGCTATCCTCAGTCAGCGTGTTGACCGCAATTGGTACAGACAATTTGTACATAGGTGCCTCCTGCTGTTTTAGTCGATATGAATGGAGATGCCGTTGACCTGCACGTCTCCCTCCGCACGGATAAGAATGTACTTCACCCCGTCAATAGTACGGGCCTCGATCAGGTCGCTTCGCTCGGGGGATACCTTGATCGAAACGTCCGGCGTGGCAACGGCCAGCTTGCCCTTGTCGATCAGGTTGCCGGGGCAAAGCTCGGCCCCCTCGCCAAATGCTTCGTTGCATTGCTGCTCAAAGGCGGCGGCACTCTCCTCGCCTACGCCGCAGGATTCTAATACCAGCTTCACCGTCTCGGCAGATACCACCAGCGTTTCCTTTTCGCGGTTTGCCTTGTGCTCGTCTATCAGGCCGGAAAGCTGCTGCCGCACGTGCTCTACCACCTCGTAGCGGCATTCCTCGCCGATCGCCTCAGCCAGCACGCGGTGAAAGGTCTCCTTCTGCTCGGCGGCCGGCGGCATCGTCGGCTCAGAGGCAAAGATGGCTGTTGTTACATCGCTATGGTTGTTGGCAATATCCCGCGTGTAGAACAGCGCATTGTACAGATTGGTAGCGCGATCGTCAAAGGCGGGGAAGAGAAAGCCGAATTCCGGCGCGCTAACGCCGGGATCGCCGGTCAGGCTGCGAAAACGCTGCTCGTAGGCCAAAAAGCCCAGAGAAGGCTTTTGCACACTTTTCAGCGGGCAAACGCAGCAAAGCAGGTAGGAAAATACCTCGTTTGATCCCTCGTTATCATCATTGCGGTTATAGGAGGGCACGTCATAATCCTCCTGTGCCAGCAGGATCAGATAATTGCCCTCTGCCTCGTATGTAGAGCGGATATGCTCGTATAAAGCGGCAACGGCCTCCTCGTCACGCAGGCTCTTGCGCAGGCGGCACAGCGTTTTATGCTCCTCGCTTTCCAGCACCTGCCTGGTCGAAAAGGGGATAGAGAGCAGATTGCGCCCCGGCGCGCCCGAAAGCGTTTTGCGAAGCAGCGCAAAAAGCGCCTCGGTCTCCTCGGGCAGCGTCTCACCCATCGGCTGGTCAAAGGTGGAAATGATCTCCTTTTTATCGTTCACGCAGCAGCCGCGCACGTGCGTAATGGCGCTTCTTTCCGGCTTCAGCCGGCGGCGCAGTTCGCCGATCTCTCTTTGATTCATAGTATTCTCCTTGATGATGTATTCGTGTGTTACTATCAAAAACAAGAGAAAGCCGAGCACGCTCGGCTTTTATCTCTTTTTAGCCTCGGCAATCAGGCGTGCAGCCTCTTGCTTGCCGGCATCATAGGTCGCTTGATCAATGCGGCCGTTTTTTAGCAGGTAATCGCAAAAATCCTCAGCCGTGGCCATACCCTCCTGGCTCACGTCACGGCGATCCAGCACGCACCCTACCGTGCGCAGCAGGATCTTGAGGTCGCCCCAAAAAGTGATGTGTTCAATGTACTGTAGGTCATAGGCAAACTTTTCATCCCAGCTGATCACGTTTCGCCCGCTGACCTGCGCCAGGCCAGTTAGCCCCTGGCGCACCGAATGGCGCTGCCGTTCCCGCTCGTTCATAAACACCATGTCCAGCACCAGCTGCGGCCGTGGGCCAACCAAAGAAAGATCGCCGCATAGAATGTTGAACAGAGAAGGCAGCTCGTCGATCGACAGGGCACGGATCAGGCGGCCGTATGCCGTCAGGCGCTTTTCATCCGGCAGAAGATTACCGTTTTTGTCGCATCGGTTATTCATACTGCGGAATTTCAGCAGGAAAAAGATCTTGCCGTCCTTGCCGGGCCGTGGCTGCCTAAAAAACGGGTTGCCCCGCATAGCGAACGCGCCGATGACGGTGAATAAGATCAGAAAGGGGGAAAGAATGCATATCGCTGCCAGCGCAGCAAAAAAATCCAATATGCGCTTGATATATCGTTGGTACATACTGCCCCCCTTTTTTGAAAATTCAGTTTCTTCATTATAGCATAAATACACTCACCTGTCAAGCCTGTGAGATGTGTAAAAAACTGCAGAAAGGTATTGAAACTTTCTGCAAAATAAGTTACAATATATAAAAAAGTGTAGGAGAAAAGCATGCGCCAATCTATTTTTCCACAGGGCGGCGTTTTTTATAAGGCCAACCTGCATTGTCATACCGTTATTTCCGATGGCCGCCTGACGGCCGCCGAGGTTAAAGAGGCCTATCTGGCTGCCGGCTACGCTGCTGTGGCCTTTACCGACCACGAGGTGCTGATTCCGCACGATGAGCTGACAGACGAGCGCTTTATCGCACTGCACGGCTTTGAAACCGCCGTCAAGGAGCGCCCCGCCGAGCATACCGGCACCTTTCAAAAGGTCTATCACTTGAATCTGATCGCACGCGAGCGTGAAAATACGACCCAGCCCTACGTCTACGTAGAGAATATGACCCCCGGCAACTGCCGTTCTTATCTTTCGCAGATCTCGTATAATGAGGAGCTGGTTTACGAGCAAACGGTAGAAGGGGTGAACGATCTCATTCGCCGCGCAAACGAGGCCGGCTTTCTCGTCACCCTGAATCACCCTGCCTGGTCTATGATGCCTGCCGAGAAATATCTCGAGCTTTCCGGGCTTCATGGCGTAGAGGTGTTTAATACCGCCTGCTTTGCCCATGGCGATTGCACCGGGCAGCAGCTTGGCGAGTTTTTGCGCCGTGGCAAGCGCCTGTTGCCCGTGGGGGGAGACGATAACCATAACGTGCACGGCTTTGCCGATAGCTTTGGCTCCTTTACCATGCTCTGCGCACGGGAATTTAGCTATAGCGGCCTGATGGAGGCGTATGCCAACGGCTGGTGCTATGCTTCAAACGGCCCCGAGATCTATGATATCTGGATGGAGGGGGATAGCGTTGGTATTTCCTGCTCGCCTGTTGTTCGTATTACTCTTCTGTCTGAAGGGCGGCACTTGCAGATAAAGGCAGGCAGCGATCTCCGCGAGGCCTGCTTTACCATCAACCCGGATAAAACGGGTGCCTTTGTTCGCTTAGAGGTGACGGATGCGCAGGGCAGGTGCGCTATCAGCCGCGGTTTGTTTTTAGATGAATGGGAAGGGCTTCGCTAATGGAACAGGTGCTTGCATGGTTTGAGATCGTTGGTGTTGTTGCTGCCTCTCTTGCTGGTTCTATGCGTGCCATTGCCAAAAAGGTAGATATGTTCGGCGTGCTGCTGCTTGGCATGATCACAGCGCTGGGCGGCGGTATCATCCGTGATATGACGCTTGGTAATCTGCCGCCACGTAACTTCCTAAATTACAACTTATTGATCATTTCCGCGCTCGTTTCGCTTGCCACCTTTTGGGTGGCCCGCCTCACGCAGGAGCACTACCAGCGCGAGGAGGAGATGATCGCGCGTATCAATAACGTGTTTGATGCCCTTGGCATTGGCGCCTTTGCCGTCAGCGGTGCGGCTGTTGCCATTGCAACCGGCCACTCTTATAGCGGCGTACTGGTCGTTTATGCCGGTATGATCACGGCTGTGGGGGGCGGTATTTTGCGCGACGTTCTGCTGAGAGACATCCCCTTCATCCTTAAAAAACGCATTTATGCCGTGGCAGCACTCTCCGGCTCTCTGACGTATTATCTACTGCTATTAGCCGGTGTGCCGGATGGCTGGGCTGCCGGCGCCGGTGTGGCCGTGGTGTTTATTTTGCGTATGCTGGCCACCATTTTTCGATGGAATTTTCCGAAGGCTATTAATTAGAAAGGATGCGTGCCGTGCCAAAGCCCTATCGCGATCTTGCCGGATATCTGAAGGGAAAAACAGGCTACAAGACCGCCAAAATCTGTATAGACGGCGGCTTTACCTGCCCCAATCGGGACGGCCGCTGCAGCACCGGCGGGTGTGCCTTTTGCGGTGTGCGCGGCGCAGGGGACTTTACCTTAGACCCCGTCGTCTCAATTAGCGAGCAGGTGCGTGCGCGCCTGAGCCAGCCGCTTGGCGGCCGCCGCGCTACGCGCTTTTTAGCCTATTTTCAAAATTTTTCCGCTACCTATGCACCGATAGACGAGCTGCGCCGGCGGTATGATGCCGCCTTGTGTGACGAGCGCATCGTTGGTCTGGCCGTGGCTACAAGGCCGGATTGTATTGATGAAGAGGTTGCCGCCTTGCTTGGCGAATATGCCTCGCGCATGCCCGTATGGGTCGAGCTGGGGCTGCAAACCGCCTCAGAAAAAACGGCCGGGCAGATGAATATTGCTTGCCCGCGCACCGCCTTTTCTCGCGCCGTGTCTCTTTTGCGTGCGCGGGGGGTAGAAAGCGTGGCGCATATGATGGTAGGGCTGCCGGGCGAAGGCTTGGCAGAGGCTATGGATACGCTGCGCTTGATCAATGCGCAACCGGTGGCCGGCATCAAGATCCATTCGTTATACGTGATGCGTGGTACCGCCTTAGAAGCGCTTTGGCGGCAGGGGAAATATACCCCCTTGACCTTTGATATGTATACCGAAACGGTTGCCCGGTTAATTGCCGGTCTGCGCCCGGATATTGTGGTGCATCGCCTAACCGGTGATTGCCCGAGGGATGCTTTGCTGGCCCCTGGGTGGAGTGCTGAAAAAAATAAGGTTCTTGACCGTATCCACGCCGTCCTGCGTGAGCGTGGCTGGCACCAGGGCTGCTTATATGAGGAAGATTGTTTTACATAAGAGGGAAGGAATGACAGCTTTACAGAAAAAACGTGATACCGATATGACACAGGGGTCAATCCTTCGCCACCTGATCACCTTTTCCTTGCCGCTGCTGGCCGGGTATCTGTTCCAGCAGATGTATAACATGGTAGATACCTGGGTCATCGGCAACTTTGCCAGCAACGAGGCCTTTTCTGCCGTTGGCACGGTTGGCTCCGCCGTCAATGTGCTGATCGGCTTTTTCATGGGTCTTTCCAGCGGTGCCGGTGTTGTGATCTCGCAATATTATGGTGCCAGAAAGGAAAAAGAGGTTGGCCGCGCGGTGCAAACGGCCATGCTGATGACGCTGGTGCTTGGCGTGCTTTTTACCTTTCTCGGCTTAGCGATCACGCCGTTCCTCTTAAATATGATGAACACGCCGGATGATATCATGCCGGATGCCTATACCTATCTTTCTACCTATTTTTCCGGCATCATCGGTCTGATGTTCTATAATATCGGCTCCGGCATTCTGCGTGCCGTTGGCGATTCACGCCGGCCGTTTTACTTTCTTGTCATTTCCGCCGTGATCAACACGGTGTTAGACTTGGTGTTCGTTGTGAAATTTCAGATGGGCGTTTTTGGTGTGGCGCTTGCCACCATCATCGCCCAGGGCGTTTCTGCCTTGCTGGTCATTCTGACGCTGCTGCGAAGCAGGGAATGTATTCGTCTGGTTGTAAAGGAGTGGCAGCTTGACGGCGATATCTTAAAAAAGATCTTTCGCGTGGGCCTGCCTGCTGCGCTGCAAATGGCCATTACGTCATTTTCTAACGTGTTTGTGCAGTCTTATATCAATTATTTCCAAGGGGATTGTATGTCCGGCTGGACGGCCTATTCCAAGATTGACCAGCTGATCATGATGCCCATGCAGGCCGTTTCGCTGGCGGCTACTACGTTTGTTGGACAGAATTTGGGGGATGGCCAGATCGATCGTGCCAAAAAGGGCGTTGGCGTTTCTGCCCTTGTTGCTGTGGTAGCTACTGCCGTATTGATCCTACCGGTCATGCTGTTTGCCCCCTGGTTAGTCACCTTTTTCAATGCCAAGCCCGAGGTAGTGGCGTATGGAACGCTGTTTTTGCGGTGGCTCTCGCCGTTCTACGTTCTTTGCTGTATCAACCAGATCTATGCCGGTGCCCTGCGCGGTGCCGGTAATAGCCGCGCCTGCATGATCATTATGCTGCTCTCGTTTGTGGTGTTCCGCCAGGTCTATTTGTTTGTCATGGCCAATTTTATCGCCAATGAGATCCTTCCTATCGCGATGAGCTACCCCGCCGGTTGGCTGCTTGCCAGCCTGCTATCGCAGCTCTATTACCGTCGGGTAGATCTTAACAAAACGCGCCTGGTGGAGACTAAGGATGCACAGAAAGCGCCGGTATAGCCCTTCTGAAAAAATGTTAAAATGAGGTGATCGCATGAAGCAATATATCGTTACCGGCATGAGCTGCGCCGCTTGCAGCGGCAGGGTAGAGAAGGCGGTTTCCGCCTTGCCGGGGGTGACTGCTTGCTCGGTCAATCTACTTACCGGTAGCATGGGGGTAGAGGGAAGCGCCACCCCGGCAGAGGTAATAGCTGCGGTGGTTGCCGCCGGCTACGGTGCTACCCCGCGTGAGGAAGGGGCAGAAAAGCAGGGAAAGCCTGTAACGCCCACCCTGCCAGAGAATGGCGTTAAGCCGTTGCGTAACCGCTTGATTGCCTCGCTTGCCTTTCTTGCGTGCCTTATGTACCTTTCTATGGGGCACGTGATGTGGGGCTGGCCCTTGCCGGAGGCATTGGCGCAAAGCCCGCTGGCGATCGGTCTGGCGCAGCTGCTGCTGACCGCCATCGTGATGGTGATCAACCAGAAATTTTTCATCAGCGGCTTTCGTGCCGTTTTGCACCGGGCTCCTAATATGGATACGCTGGTGGCGCTTGGCTCGGCTGCGGCCTTTGTCTATAGCACCGCTGTGCTGTTTGGCATGAGCGGCGCTTCTCATCACGATGCATCACACGGCCTGCACGAGCTCTACTTTGAATCGGCTGCCATGATCCTTGCCTTGATCACGGTTGGCAAAATGCTGGAGGCACGGGCAAAGGGCAAAACCACGAATGCCATTCGCCGCCTGGTGCAGCTGGCACCGCAGACAGCCACGCTTATACGCAACGGCGAAGAGGTGACCGTGCCTGTTTGTGAGGTGCGCCGTGGGGATATCTTTGTTGTTCGCCCCGGCGAAAGTATCCCGGTTGACGGTGTGGTGATCGAGGGCGGTAGCGCCGTGAATGAATCTGCCCTGACTGGTGAGAGCATACCGGTCGATAAGACTGTGGGTGACGGCGTATCAGCCGCCACGCTGAATTGCTCCGGCTATTTGCGGTGCGAGGTTACCCGCGTAGGTGAGGATACCACCCTTGCCGAGATCATTCGCATGGTCAGCGATGCGGCCGCCACCAAGGCGCCGATCGCCAAGGTGGCCGATCGTGTTTCTTACGTTTTTGTTCCCGTTGTGATGCTGATCGCGCTGGTGGCTACGGTTGCTTGGCTGATCGCCGGGCAGGGTGGCGGCTTTGCCCTGGCACGCGGTATTTCCGTGCTGGTCATTAGCTGCCCCTGCGCACTTGGCCTGGCGACACCGGTGGCCATTATGGTAGGCAGCGGCTTGGGGGCCAAGCACGGTATTCTGTTCAAAACCGCAGCTGCGCTTGAGGAATGTGGCCGTGTAGATATCGTAGTGCTGGATAAGACCGGTACCATTACCGAGGGCAAGCCGCTTCTGACCGACGTACTGCCCATGAGAGAGATCGGCGAGACACAGCTGCTGGCCATGGCCGCCTCGCTGGAGGCGAAAAGCGAGCACCCTCTGGCACGCGCCGTGCTGGCCGCGGCAGAGGAACGCGAGCTTCCCCATGACGAGGTCGAGGACTTCGTAGCCTTGCCCGGCAACGGCCTGCGTGCCGTCTACCAAGAAAAGGTACTTTGCGGTGGTAGCCTATCCTTTATAGAAGCCTTGATGCCTGTGCCGAACGATATGCGTAAGACTGCCCTTGTCTTGGCCGAGCAAGGAAAAACGCCCCTGTTCTTTGCACATGGTGATCGTCTGCTTGGTATGCTGGCGGTGGCTGACGTGCTAAAGCCTGAGAGCCGCCAGGCGGTTGCCGAGCTACGGGAGATGGGTGTTCGCGTGGTGATGCTGACCGGGGATAACGAGCGCACCGCCCGTGCTATTGGCCGGGCTGCCGGGGTAGACGAGGTAATTGCCGGCGTTCTGCCGGCCGGTAAGGAGGAGGTCATTCGCCGCCTCTCGGCGGAAGGGAAGGTAGCGATGGTGGGTGACGGCATCAACGATGCACCTGCCCTAACGCGAGCCGCCGTTGGCATGGCCATTGGCGCCGGTGCCGACGTAGCCGTAGATGCAGCAGACGTGGTGCTGGTTAACAGCCGCCCGACAGACGTGCCTGCCGCTATTCGTCTTAGCCGCGCAACGCTTCACAATATTCATGAAAATCTGTTCTTTGCCTTCTGCTATAATATCATTGGCATTCCGCTGGCAGCCGGGCTTTTTATTCCGCTGCTTGGTTGGCAGCTGGCACCCATGTTTGGCGCTGCCGCAATGAGCGTTTCCAGCTTCTTGGTGGTTAGCAACGCTTTGCGGTTAAATCTGTTCCGCTTGCGCGATCCGCGCTATTTTCGCCGTAAAACAAAGAAAAAAGGAGAAACGAAAACCATGGAAAAAACGTTAAAGGTTGAAGGAATGATGTGCGTGCATTGCGAGGCACACGTAAAAAAGGCATTAGAGGCGCTGCCCGGTGTTGCAGCGGCCGTTGCCAGCCACCAAGAGGGCACCGTAGTCATTGCGATGAGCGAGCCAGTAGCAGATGAAACGCTGAAGGCTGCCATCGAGGCTGAGGGCTATCAGGTGATCGGTTAAAAACTTAAAGAAAGGATAGCGCTATGCTGCTCAGAAAAATTCCCGTATATTCCTTTGAAGAAACGGAAAGGGGAACTGTTTGCTCGGAGACCTTTCCCGTTAAGAATTTCTTATTGACCCTTCCGCCGCTTTCCGGCCTTGTGGGTGAGGAACAGGTGCTTCTGGATGCCAAGGGAAGCCTTTGTATCAGGCTGATCTGCCGTACCCTGGATATTGACAGCACAGACGGCGAAATGCATAGCCTGCGGCGTGAAAACTGCTTTGATTTTAACGAGAAGGACGAGTGGATCCTGGATGTTGCCTTTACCACCCGTACCAAGGAGGGGGTAGAGGAAGCTTATTCACTGTGCCTGCCACTTTCTATGCCCGGTGTGTTAGATGCGCCGATTTCCTTGTATTTTGACGGAACGTGGATGCGCTTTCTTTCTCGCGGCGAGGTTTTGAATGAAAATTCCGGCATTGGTGATCTGGCTGCACCCACGCAGGTGACTGCTTGCGAGGATATCACCGTTTCCACCGTGACGGCATGTGAGGTTCGTTACCGCACCGAGAAAAGCACTATGCCGGCAGATTTTTACTTCCCACACGGCTTTAATACCAATGTGGGCGACGTGATGACCTTTTATCATGACGGCACCTACCACATTCTCTATCTGCATGACCGCCGCCACCACGGTAGCCGAGGCGGCAAGGGGGCCCATACGATTGCTCACCTGACAACAAAGGATCTTTTGACCTGGGAGGAGCAAGAGCCGCTTGCGGAAATTGAGCACCCCTACGAGACCTTCGGTACGGGTACCATGTTCTATCACCGTGGGAAATATTATATGAGCTACGGGATCCATGCCAGCCGCCATCCAAGCGGTAAGTTTATAGAGCCGGATTATGATGCCCAAAACGGCTGCTTCCACTACAAGACCTTTGAAGAGGCCTATGCCGAGGGTGGTATGCCTTTGGGGGCTACCGTATCCGTTTCTGATGACGGTATTCACTTTCATAAATCCGGCATCCTCTACCACGGTGCGCAAAACCCCAGTGCTTATACGAACAGTAAGGGGGGCATCACGCTGTACGCTGGGTACGGTGCAGAAGGCGTTTGGGAAACAGAGGAATTTGGCAAGCCCTTTTATAAAAAGGAACGGAGCTTTGTTTTCAGCGGGCCTGATACGGCGCTTGGCTGCACCTCGGAATGTCCCGCCTTCTTCAAAATGGGTGATTACCAATACTTAGCCGTCGGCTTTTGCGGCTATTTTCGCACTACAGCGCCCGGCTCTGATCAATTTGTAGATGCCATCAAGATGGGCGAAAATATTTATGATGGCCTTTGCGTTCCCATGGTAGCCGAGTTTGCTAACGGAAGGCGTTTGATCGCCGGTTGGATCGAAAGCGCGCTTGGCTGGGGTGGCGCCCTCATGCAGCGCGAGCTGATTCAGGAAGAGGGTGGCAAGCTGGGTATGAAATGGATCCCGGAGCTATACCCCGCAAAGCAAGGCGAAAACCTATTCCTGCAAGGCAGCCCGGAGCAAGCTTTAGGGGAAAAGGAGAATTATATCCTGGAATGCCGGGCACAGGTGGATGAAAATGGTATTTTTGCCCTTGATCTGCTTGGTACAGACCGCGCTGCACAGCTACGGATCGATATTCACGCCCACAAGGCGCAAATTACCGATTGTAAGGGTGATGGAAGCGTGGTCGATGAGCTGGATACACCCTATGAAAAACGGCAAAAGGAGAAAGAGAACTTCTCTGGGGAGCACAGAAATGCCACGCAAAATTATGCCATTCCCGACGTGCCGCTTGGTAAAGAATTTTCGCTGCGTATGATCCTGCGCTATTCTACCAGGATGCGCGGTACCGTGTGCGATATAGAGCTGGATGGTAGACGCACTATGATCTCTCTGCGCCCGCATCTTTTTGCAAGCGCGCTAAAAACGGTTGCCGGCAAGATCGTGCAAGGCAGTCTTTTTTCCATTATCCAATAAAACAACGGGCGAGGAAGAAATTCCTCGCCCGTTGTTTATAGATTTTTCGATTTATATTACCGATCCTCGCGGTAATAATTCAAGCCGAGGGCAGCCGGCGGCTGGCTCTCGCGGCTCTTGCGGATGCTGACAAGCACCAGCACCAAAATGGTAACCACGTAGGGGAGCATTTGGATTAGGGGCATGGTCTGCATGCTGACGGGAATATAGTTAAACAGGATATACAGACCACCGAACAGATAAGAGCCTAAAATACCAATGATCGGCTTCCAGGTAGCGAAGATAACCAGCGCGATAGCCAGCCAGCCGCGGTCACCAAAGCCGTTGTTCGACCATACGCCGTTGGTGTAGTCCATCACGTAGTACAGGCCGCCCAGCCGGGCGATCATGCCACCCAGGCAGGTAGAAACGTATTTGTAGCGTGTTACGTTAATACCGGCAGCATCGGCCGTGGCAGGGTTTTCACCCACGGCGCGCAGGTGCAGACCAATGCGCGTTTTCTTTAGCACCAGGGCTACGATAATAGCCAAAACGACCGCCAGATATACCATAAAGCCATAGGAAAGAAACAGGTCGCCAAACCAGCCAAGGCTGTCGGCAAAAGGTAGCTTGGTCTTGTAGATCTTTGCGATCTTGGTCAGCGCGATCGAGGGAACCTCGCTATCCACCAGCTTGATCAGCGAGCCGCCGAAAAAGTTACCAAAGCCAACGCCAAACGTGGTCAGCGCTAAGCCGGTCACGTTCTGATTGGCGCGCAGCGTAACGGTCAGGAAACAGTAGAGCAGCGAGGCGAGGAACGAGCCAAGCAGACTGCAAAGCAGGGGAATGATGATGGCTAAAAATTGATTGGGGCGCGGGCCTGCTGCATTTTGGAAAAAGAAACCACCAATAACGCCGCAAATGCCACCGATATACATAATACCGGGGATGCCCAGGTTCAGATTGCCGGATTTTTCGGTCAGGATCTCACCGGTCGAGCCGAAAAGCAGAGGCGTACCCTGCAGGATAGCGCGTTGAATGAATTGCACGATAGGAAACATTACGCAGCCACCTCCTTTTCAGCGTGATTCTTTTTGTTGAACTGTACACGGTATTGAATAAAGAACTCGCAACCGATGATAAAGAACAGGATAATACCTGTCAGTATATCCGAGAAGGAGGAGTTCAGCCCAAACTTTGAGGATACCTCTGTCGAGCCGCGGTCAAGCACCACCAGCAGGCAGGTCGTTAGGATCATCATCAGCGGATTGAATTTGGCCAGCCAGGATACCATAATGGCCGTAAAGCCGCGTCCATCTGCCAGGTTAGAGGCGATCGAATGGGAGGTGCCGCCAACCAGCAATAGACCGGCAATGCCGCACAGACCGCCGGAAATGGCCATGGTACGAATAATGACCTTCTTGACGTTGATGCCGATATAACGTGCGGTGTTTTCGCTTTCACCAACTACGGAAATTTCATAGCCGTGCTTGGTGTGCTTCAGGTAAATATACACCAGCGCGGTGATCACAGCAACGATCAGAATGTTCAGCAGGTATTTTTGCCCAAAAAGAGCAGGGAACCAGCCGTGCTTTAGGATGTTGGGGCCTACGGTGTTAGAGCCACTCTTGTCGGCCACCTTGAGGAAAAATTCGATCAGCTGAATGGCAACGTAGTTCATCATCAGCGTAAAAAGCGTTTCGTTGGTGCCCCAAAATGCTTTGAAAAAGGCAGGAATAACGCCCCACAGCACACCAGCCAATACGCTGACAACCAGCATGATCAGGATCAGCAGCGGGTCGGGTACGATGCCACCCAGGGTGAACATGCAAACGGCGGTAGCCAGACAGCCGATCAGCACCTGCCCCTCAGCGCCCGTGTTCCAGAAGCGCATCTTAAAGGCAGGGGTAACCGCCAGCGAGATGCATAGCAGAATGGCAATATCCTGTAGCGTGGCCCAAAGTCGCAGGAATTGGGTGTCATGGACGTTACCAAAGGCACCCTCAAAAATCGTGATATAGATCGAAATAGGGTTGTCACCGGTCAACAGAATGGTGATAATGCCGCAAAAGATCAAAGAAAGCAGAATGGCGGCCACGCGGATCAGCACAGCCATCTTCATGGAAATGGCACCGCGCTTTGTAATGTGCAGCAAAGGCTCACGCGTGCGCTTTTGGGTTTTTGGTGCATGGTTATTCTGCATGGCTGGCACCTCCTTCCGTCTTTGTCATCAGTAAGCCGATTTCCTCCTTGGTGGTGCTTCTGGCATCCACTGTGCCGGTGATCGTGCCACCACCAATGACCAAAATGCGGTCACATAGCTCCAGCAGCACGTCCAGATCCTCGCCCACGAAGATCACGGCGACACCGCGCTCCTTTTGCTCGTTCAGCAGGCGGTAGATCGTATACGAGGAATTGATATCCAGGCCGCGCACCGGGTAAGCTGCCATCAGAACAGAGGGGGAAGAGGAGATCTCTCGGCCAACAAGCACCTTCTGTACGTTACCGCCCGAAAGGCGGCGTACCGGCGTGGTGGCGCTGGGGGTCACAACCTGCAGATCCTCAATGATCTTTTCGGCAAGATCCTTCGGCTTTTGTCTGTCAAGGAAAATAGAGTGGCCGCGGCGGTAGCTACGCAGCATCATGTTGTCAATGATGTCCATATTGCCGGCAAGGCCCATGCCAAGACGATCCTCCGGCACAAAGGAGAGGCGAACGCCCAGCTCGCGGATCTGTAGCGGCGTTTTGTCACGTAGGTTTACCTGCTCCTCGGTTTTAGGATTGTTGTAAAGAATGCGTCCGCCATCCAGGTGGCAAAGCCCGGCAATCGATTCCAGCAGCTCACGCTGACCGCTGCCGGCAATGCCGGCAATGCCGAGAATTTCACCGCTACGGGCTGTAAAGGATATATCATTAAGAACGCCGATGCCCTCTGCATTGGTCATGTGCAGGTTTTCAACGATCAGTCGATCGATGGGGTTCTTGGGCTCAGTACGGTCGATGTTCAGGGAAACCTTCTGGCCTACCATCATTTCGGTCAGGGCGGTTTCGTTCGTGCCGGCCGTTTCTACCGTGTTAACGTATTCGCCCTTGCGCAGAATGGCCACACGGTCAGAAAGGGAAAGCACCTCGTGCATCTTATGGGTAATGATAATGATAGATTTGCCGTCGTCTCTCATGCGGCGAAGCACGGCAAATAGCTTTTCCGTCTCTTGCGGTGTCAGCACGGCAGTCGGCTCGTCTAAGATCAGGATCTCGGCACCGCGATACAGCACCTTCACGATCTCTACCGTTTGCTTTTCCGAAACGGACATGTCATAAATTTTCTTGTCAGGCTGAATGTCAAAGCCGTATTTTTCAGAAATGGCGGCAACCTTGTCAGCAGCCTCCTTCAGGTTATATTTGGTCTTGTCCTCGATGCCAAGAATGATATTCTCAGTAGCGGTAAAGACGTCTACCAGCTTAAAATGCTGGTGGATCATGCCAATACCATAGCCAAAGGCATCCTTGGGGGAGGCGATCAGCGCGGGCTTGCCATCAATATAGATCTCGCCCTCGTCGGGATAATAAATACCCGCGATCATATTCATCAGCGTGGTCTTACCACTGCCGTTTTCGCCTAAAATAGCAAGAATTTCACCATGTCGAACCTGCAGGCTGACATCATGATTGGCCAAAACGCTGCCAAAGCGTTTTGTAACGTGCTTTAGTTCGATAGCAATTGCGCCTTTCAAAGCATTACCTCCTTGGATTGGTAAAACGGGGAAATAAAGAGTGGGAGGCGGGGCAGAGCAGCCCCGCCTCATAGCTATGGGGGATAAATTAAAGCTTGGTGTTCAGGTTCTCAATACCGTCGATAATGATATCGAAGTAAGGAGCGGAACGATCGCTCGATTCAGCAAAGTAGCCGTTCTTGATGGCCTCGGTTTCCTTTACGAAGTCGCTAAAGTCATCAACGTCAGCCAGGTAGGAGGTCAGCTTCTCGCCGCTAACGGTGATGAAGTTATCCTTCGTTACATCAAATACGTGCAGCGTGCCAGCCTTGAACTGCTCGATAGCAGTCTTGATGGCCTCTACGGTACCCTCAGCAGCAACGTCCAGGTTGATCTCGGTCAGAACAACAGAGCCTTCCTTGATGCCACCGCACCAGTCAGCAGCGATCTCCTCGCCGTTTATGTAGCTCTCAATGATGTACTGGAAGTAAGGAGCCCAGTTGATAGCAGAGGAAACGATAAAGGTCTCAGGGCATGCCTGATAGGTGCTACCGTTGTAGGAAACGTTCGGAACACCGGCAACCTCGCAGGCACCGGGGGCACCCATCGAGTCAGCATGCTGGCTGATCAGAACGCAGCCCTTGCTCAGCAGGGCCTGTGCAGCCTCCTGCTCCAGAGCCTCGTCATACCATTCACCGGTGTACTGTACCTTCATGGTAACGCTGGGGCAAACGCTCTTGCCGCCCAGATAGAAGGAGGTAAGGCCGGAAACAACCTCTGCATAGGTGTAAGCACCTACGTAGCCCATCACAGCCTGCTCAGCGGTGATCTTGCCAGCCTCGATCATCTCGTTCAGCTTCATACCGGCAGCAATACCGGCCAGGTATCTGCCCTGGTAGATAGAAGCGAATGCGTTGTGGTAGTTGGGGGTTTCAGCGGTATGTGCCTGAGTACCGGTAGCGTGGCAGAACTGTACGTCCGGGAAATCCTTGGCAGCCTGAAGCATAAAGGGCTCGTGGCCAAAGCTGTTGGCAAAGATGATGTCGCAGCCCTGGGCAACCAGGTCGGCAGCAGCCTCGTAGCAGGCATTGTCTTCGCCGATCTGCGTCTTGCAGATGAACTGCTCATTGGTCAGGCCAAACAGCTCCTTGATGCTCTCGGCAGCAACGATAAAGTTCTTATCGTAGGTCGAGTTTTCATCATGCAGGAAGATGAAGCCGATCTTGAAGTCATCCGGAACGGTGACGTCTGTGGTCAGCGTGGGGCGGGGCAGCGGAGATTCACTCAGGCCCTTCAGCTCGTCGTTGGTACCACCGTTGCCGCCTTCACCGCCGCAAGCAACCAGTGCTGCGCAGGAAAAGCACATAACAACGACGAGAAGGACGGAAAGAATCTTCTTGAACATAGTATGTTCCTCCTAAAAGAAAAAATATTTATTACGTGGGGGGAAACCCAAGTAACCAAAGGTAAGCGCCACTCAGGCGTAAAATTCGATCCCCGTTTCGGGGCTCATTGCGCGAATGCGGGCAAGCGAATCAATGCGAACGCCCTCGGCGCGCAGCGCGTCACCGCCGCCCTGAAAGCCCTTTTCAATCGCGATGGCACAGCCGACTAAGGTGGCGCCCGATTGGCGAATAATAGAAAGCAGGCCGGAAAGCGCAGCACCGTGGGCGAGAAAATCGTCAATGATCAGCACGCGGTCGTCAGCCGACAGCATGTCCACTGGAATGATCGCCTCGTAGGTATTGCCGTGGGTAAAGGATTTTACCTCGGCGTGATACATGTTGCCCACCTGTGTAGCAGCGCGGCTCTTTTTTGCAAAAACAACGGGCACCTGCATCGGTACGGCTGCCGCCGTAGCAATGGCAATGCCTGATGCCTCAATCGTAACGATCTTCGTAACGCCCTCGCCCTCGTACAGGCGGGCGATCTCACGCCCCATCTCCATAAGAAAGGGGATGTCCAGCGTTTGATTCAGAAAATTGCCGACCTTCAGAATATCGGCGGAAAGAACAAGGGCTTCTTTTTTTAGCTTTTCCTCTAATGCCTTCATAAATCCTCCTGCCAGCAAAAATGAAAGCCCCCCGGCCTATCGGAATACAGATTGCAACGCGGCATAAGGGGAACCAACTCTATAAAAGACATATAATAATCTAATAATATTGTAACATATTTTTTGCAAATTGAAAATACCTTGCACCAAATAATGTTTCACAAATTTTTTGTCAATTTTTTGTTGAATATGCTCAAAATTCTGTAAAAAAAAGGAAAAACAACATATAAATGGATGCCGTTGCAAAATGCAGAAGGAAAATTCTTGTAAATTATTGACAGAAACATCTTTTTCCATTATAATATAAAAGTTAATACCGATGCCGCTTGGTAGCGTCGGATTGAGGGATGTGTAACATGCGCGAAGGAAAACGAATACAATTGGCAACCCCCACCATGCATGGGGATGAGATGCCATATATACAAGAGGCCTTTGACCGAAACTGGATCGCGCCGCTTGGCTTTAATTGCGATGCCTTTGAGACAGAAATCGCCGCTTATCTTGAAAAGGGAAGCCAAAAGCAGCACCATGCGCTGGCGCTTTGTTCGGGTACGGCCGCTATTCATTTGGCAATCAAGTTGGCCGGGGTGAAGCCAGGCGACGTGGTGTTGTGTTCAGACCTGACCTTTGCTGCCTCTGTCAATCCCGTTGTTTACGAGGGCGGCATTCCGGTACTGATCGATTCTGAGCGTGAAAGCTGGAATATGGATCCCGTAGCGCTTGAGATAGCCTTTGAGAAATATCCGCAGGCAAAGGCGGTCGTTTTGGTACAGCTGTACGGCACACCGGCAAAGATGCAAGAGATCGTTGATATCTGCCACCGCTATGGCGCCGCCCTGATCGAGGATGCAGCCGAGGCACTTTCTGCTACCTATCACGGCCGTCCCTGCGGTACCTTTGGTTGTTACGGCATATTAAGCTTTAACGGCAATAAGATCATTACCACCTCGGCCGGCGGCATGCTGATCACCGAGGATGCAGCTTCTCGCGAGAAGGCTTTCTTCTATGCCACACAGGCAAGGGAAAAGACCCCGTGGTACCAGCATGAGGAGATTGGGTATAACTATCGTATGTCCAACATTGTGGCCGGCATCGGCCGTGGTCAGTTGCACCATCTTGGCGAGCATCGCGCTCGTAAGGAGGCCATTTACCGTCGTTATGAGGCCGGCTTTGCAGGGCTGCCACTATCGATGAATCCGTACCTGCCGGATACCTGCCCGAATTTTTGGCTTTCCTGCGCGCTGTTTGACCGTGATTGCGGCACTACGCCTATGGTGCTGCTTGAAGGCCTTGCCAAGGCAAATATTGAATCTCGCCCGGCCTGGAAGCCGATGCATATGCAGCCGGTGTTTGCGGGGGCCGATTTTATTACGGCGGCGGCAACTCCTGTGGATGAGGATATCTTTGCCCGCGGCCTTTGCCTGCCAAGCGATATTAAAATGACGGAAGAGGAACAGGATTACGTGATCGAGCAGATCCGCCTTTGCCTCGGCAAATAAAAATAGCGCATCTGCCATAGGCAGATGCGCTATTTTTGCTTTGTGACATTATTCTGCCGCAGGAGTCTCTTCGGTGGGGGCCTCTTCAGCCTTCTCGGAAGGAAGCTCAGCGCGGATAGACTCGTAGTAGCTAACGGTAGCGGCATTCATGTAGGCAGTTACCCACAGCGTGCCAATACCAAAGGCCAAGGCACCAACGATGATCCAGCCGATAAAGCTCAGCTGCAGAAGGAACAGGCGCATCTTGTGCCCTTTGGTAATGCGAATGCTTTCGTCAAGGCACTGCTTCCAGGTGTACTCTGGGTGATCGGCGCGGATGTAGGGGGCCATCGAGTAAGCATAGCTCTTTACGATGCCGGGAATGATGAACAGCAGGCTCCACAGGAAGGTGAAGATGGCCGTCATCAGACCGAGCAGCAGGTTTTCTACAAAGCCCTCGGTAAAGCCGTTAAACAGCTTGCCCAGCTCAGGCTGTGCGTCAGCGCTGCGTGCCAGGTGCAGCAGGAAAAGAGCAAGGCCAACGGCCAATGCACCGGTGATAAGAAGCGCGGCTACCGCGCCCACGCCGGGAATAGCGGCGATCACGGTGGAAATGGCGCTAACGATCAGGCCGGCAAGAAGAACGTACATCCAACGGCCGTTGAAAATGTGGCCGCCAAGGTACTGCCGCGCACGTGCGCGATGCTCAGAAAGTGTCATAGGGAAATCCTCCTTATATAGTGTGGTAAGAATATTATAACACATCGAAAAAATCAAGTCAAGTGGTATCGAAAAAATGTGGGCAAGAAAATGAAGATTCTATATTCGAATTCCCTAAAGCAAAAACATATTGACAAATTACCTCGTGCATAATATAATGATAGTATATTTTCATCGATGGAGGTATGGCATGGAAACATTGATTCTCTGGCTAAAGGGCTTTTCGTTTGGAACGGTCTTCTTGCGCATGGTGTTGGCTACGTTCTTTGGGGCAACGATCGGGTTAGAGCGCTCTAAGCACGGTCGCTCTGCTGGTATGCGTACTCATATCTTCGTTTCGCTCGGCGCCTCGCTTGCCGCGCTGATGGGCTATTATATGGTCACTATCGGCTATAGCAGCGATCCCGCGCGTATCGCCGCCCAGGTAATTCCCGGCATCGGCTTTCTTGGCGCCGGCATCATCTTAATTCAGAACAAGACCAAGATCGTTGGTCTGACAACGGCTGCCGGGCTTTGGAACACCGCTGTAATCGGCTTGGCCTGCGGCCTTGGCTTTTACGAGGGGGCAGTCATTTGCTTTGTTATCGCCATTATCTCCAATCTGTTCTTTCCGAAGATCGAGTATTGGTTCAGCAAGAATGACGCGCACACGCTCGTGTATATGGAGCTTTCAGAAACGGCAAACGTCAATCACATCTACGATGTGCTGCGCAGCTCGAATTTTGGCGAGATCCATCGTATTGATATCGGTGCGCCGCGTAGCGGCACCAATGGCCGCGTCGGCATTGTTTTAACGATCACCCTTCCTAAAAAGTCAAATGTCTATAGCCTTGAAAAAACGCTTTGTGAGGTAGAGGGGATATTGTTTGCCGTAGAGCTGTAAGCCCGGCAATAAAACCGCGGCAGACTGCCTTGGTAGTCTGCCGCGGTTTTTATCCCTATTTTTCTGTTTTTGATGCCCTCTCGCCGGAAGGGAGCTTGCCGATCATCCTCTTGTAGATGCGGGAAAAATAAGAAAGATTCTCAAACCCGCAGGAAAGGGCAGCCGCAGATATGCTCATGCCGCCCTCGATCAGGCGTTTTGCTTCTTTACAGCGCGTTTCATTGATGTGAGAGACCAGCGTTTGACCGGTCTGCTTTTTGAATTCGCGCGATAAATAAAACTTGCTTATTCCGATCTGCCCGGCGATAATATCCAAATTCAGATCCTTGTCTAAGTTCTCGCGGATGTAGCGAATGACCTCCTTGATCCGCTCCTGCGTTGCCTTGGTGGTGGCGGCGGGTGGCGGCACAGGCTCTAAAAATCGGCTGTATAGAAGTAGCATCAGTCCCAGCACGGCATGGCGGATGGATGCTGTCCTTGTTGGTCCTTGCTCGGCATAGGCGGATAGAATCGACTCGTACTGCGTTGCCAGCTGTACGTCCTGAATGTGCTCCTTGAAGAACAGGTGGTCGGTCGGAATGCCGTTTTCCGTGCAGAAGCGCTGATCGGGAATCAGGCAATCGTAAGCCAGGTGCGTGTCGGTGTACGTATAGTGAAGCTGGTTGGCGTTAATGACCAGAATATCACTCGCTACCATACGGTGCGAGCGCCCCTCGCAAAAGAGGATCCCCTCACCCTCACGGCAATATAGTACCTCTACGTTGGTGTGCCAGTTCAGCCAGCACGAGCGGCCTGCAGCAATGACATCATGGTGAAAGAAAAAGGGAAGTGCCTGGTCTTGAAAAATGTGCGGCTCGTAGATCGGTGACAGCATAAGAACCCTCAAAAAAGCAAAATAGTGTTAAAAAAAGGCAAAATAGGCCTTGCTTTTTCCATAAAATTATTGTAACATAAAAGTGTTAGAAAAGCAAGAAAATTTTAAGGAGGTAACTTCTATGTATGCTTTTCCTATCGGTGTAATGTTAGAGTCCTTTGGCCTTGAGCGCAGCGCTGCTATCAAAAAGGCTGCCGAGATCGGTGCCAAGGGTATTCAGATGTACGCAACCAGTGGTCAGAACTCGCCCGAGAATCTTGATGCCGCTGCTCGCCGCGCCCTGCTGCGTGAGGTAAAGGATGCCGGCCTGGTATTTTCCGCCCTCTGTGGTGATCTTGGTAAGGGCTTCGTCAGCCCCGCGCTGAATCCTTCCTTGATTGAAAAATCCAAGCGCATCGTTGACCTGGCCTTGGATCTTGAGACAGATATCGTTACCACGCACATCGGCGTAGTGCCGGCTGACCCGAACCACGAGCGCTATAAGATCATGCAGGAGGCCTGCTATGCGTTAGCACAGTATGCTGATAGCGTAGGCGCTCATTTTGCTATCGAGACCGGGCCGGAGCCGGCTGAGGTGCTTTGCCGCTTCTTAGACTCTCTTGGCTCTACCGGCGTGGCCGTCAATCTTGACCCTGCCAACCTGCGCATGGTAACCGGCGACGACCCCGTTCGTGCCGTTCATACCCTGAAGAAATATATCGTTCATACCCACGCAAAGGATGGCAATATGCTGCTCAAGAGCAACCCCGAGGAGATCTATCATATCACCCCCCTGCCTGAGGATATGAAGGATAAGGTGTGCTTTGAGGAGGTGCCGCTTGGCACCGGTAGCGTTGATTTTCCGAACTACCTTCGCGCGCTGGAGGAGATCGGCTATCGCGGCTTCCTGACCATCGAGCGTGAGACGGGTGAATGCCCCGAAAACGATATCCGCATCGCCTACGACTTCCTGCAGAAGACGATTCGCGAGAATTAAGGAGGGGGGGCATATGCAGCTTTCTGTCAGCTCCTATTCCTTTATGCAGTATATCCGCGCCGGGAAAATGACGCAGCTTGATTGCGTAGCAAAGGCCAAGGAGCTTGGCTTTGGGGCCATCGAGTTTATTGATATCGACGGCGCACCTGACCTTGACACGCAGATCGAAAACGCCAAAAAGATCAAGGCAGAGGCAGATCACCTTGGTATGACGATCAATGCCTATACCATCGGTGCCAACCTGTATCAGGAGACCGATGAGGCGCAGGAGAATGAAATTCAACGCCTGTGTGGCCAAATTGACGTAGCAGAGGCGCTTGGTGCCTCCGTTATGAGGCATGACGTGTGCTATGCGCTTGGTAAAAAGGGGAATGCGCGCAGCTTCGATCTTATGCTGCCCCGCATTGCCGAGGCTGCGCGCCGAGTAACAGCCTACGCAGAAAAGAAGGGTATCCGTACCTGCTCGGAAAACCACGGCTATATCGCGCAGGATAGCGATCGTGTTGAGCGGCTGTTCAACGCTGTAGCGCATGATAACTACGGCCTGTTGGTAGACGTTGGCAACTTTATTTGTGCGGATGAGGACCCTGTGCTCGCGGTATCCCGCGTGGCGCCCTACGCCATTCACGTGCACGCTAAGGATATGCTGATCCGCGAGGAGCCCATCGGCCCGGTTCGCGCCATGACGCGCGGCGGTAATTTCTTCTGCGGCTGCGTGGTTGGCGAGGGTGACGTTCCCGTTCGCCGCTGCCTGCGCGTTTTGCAGCGTGCCGGCTATGAGGGCTATATCTCGATCGAGTTTGAGGGGCGTGAGGATTGCATAGCCGCTATCTCTCGCGGCCGTGAAAACCTGCTCGGTATGCTTGACGAGCTTGGCTGGAAATAAGAGCATAAAAGCAGGCGCGAACGCCATTGGCGTTCGCGCCTGCTTTTATGCCTTCAAGATATAGCTGTATTCACCGCCAAAGACGGTGTAGACCTGCTCGCCAATCGTGATATCGGCCGTAGCACCGTTGGGGATGCTTACAGAGATCTTGTATC